>JADFRQ010000015.1 GCA_022561215.1 Chloroflexota bacterium
GATGTCGACCGCTGGGCCAGAGAAACTGCGGAGGTTGCGTGCTACTGACTATCGGAGCTGCCATTCTCGTCATCGGCAACGTGTAAGTCCCTTTCGCCGCTAGCGTTTTCCACGACAACATTCGCTCGCACCATGAAGGCATTTTCGATTGGGGTCGTACGCTCGTCAATTTCCCACTGCCATGTATCCAGACTGCTCGAGCTCAAGACCTCGAGCTGGATGAGGTTCTGCACGACTCCTTCTAAATAAGCCTGGCAAGCTTCAACTCCGTAAAGGTCGATGACCGCCGGGTGAAGAAGATAGAGCAAACCCTCACTCGACTGGGCGTTAAAATTGGCATTGAATCGATCAAAAAATGCCTCTACCAGGGTTTTACCGATCTCAGCCGATGTTCGCTCTTCAAGTGGACCAGTCCGCGCGCCTTCGACACGGTAGACGATCGGCGCTCCGCTGGGAAGCCCGCCCTCGGCGCCCATGGTGTAGTCTCCCACCAGCTGTTCAAGCGTGATCGAGCCAACGAAGGTGACGGCGATCCCGGGAAAACCTGCAACCGTACCACGGCCTGAAGCCTGGAAAACTCCATCCTCATCTACTGTGCCAACCACGGTAACCCATGGGAAGGGACCCTGGAATGTAATTTCTGACTGACGCACAGCAAGATCCATTGCGCTGGACATCAGGATGTGGATAGCATGGTTGGCCGTATCCAAAGCCACCTGAATACCCACCCCGTACGTACCACTAAGACTGACCTTTGGCGGCGTATAACATTCTTTTATGGCGAAAGCAAGAGTGGCTTTCCGGATCTTCCCGAGAAAGGGGTAACGGATGGACATTGTCTTGGGGTCGTATTCATAGAGATCGTTCCCGCCGCCGGGCCCGGAGGCCTCGGCCGTCGTTGCTGGATCGTGAAAGGTAAGGCCGCGGTATGGCGTATCTCCAATCTTGATATCGGAGAAGCCAACAACGGTCACCATGTGTCCCTTGGTACCATTCTCCGTTTCAATTCTGAGGCCAACTTCCACGTCGCAGCCGTCCTTCAGCGCCTGTTTGATGGCATCAAAAGTACCTTCGCCATCTGCGCTGCCAATCTCTTCCACGCTCACGGGAAGACCACGTTTGTCAATGAAACTCTGTTTTCCAGAAACGATGGCATCGGTACTCACCCCACTGTTAGGTGAATATTGGCCCCTATCCGACCAGTCGCTGATCATCTCCCAAGCTAGTTCGTTTGCACCCTCGGCGGTGGTGACATCATAGGTATCCAATTCATTGCCCTGCGCGTCTTTCTTCTGCTGGAATTTGTCGGTGAAGCCGTTCTGCTGGGCCAACCAAGAAAGGGAATTGGCCATGGAGTGTCCGACACAGGTGTTGCGTCCTTGGTCAATATCAGGGACCCCCGGCCGGTAGAAGATGGTCTCAAGGTTAAGATCCTCGGCCGATGGGCCAAATAACCCCACGTATGTCTGTGCTGAGAATGGCGAGCAATAGCCGCCGCCAACAAAACCTTCTGCGGGATCAGCGAGGACTTCGGTGTCAATCACTCGCAAAGAGACTTGCGAATCAAGGGCGAGGGCGCCCTCGGGAAGACCGCAATCCCACGTACCTGCAGGCTGGATGGGCCCGGCACTGATCACTACTCTCACTAGCATGCTCGCGTCGTCGGTAAGGGCGGGGTTATCGATGGGGAAATAGCCGGCATGGGTGGTCTCGGTGATCAAGATCGGCGAGTTGGTCACGACCCATTCATCGGATGGTGAACCCAAGGTTGTATCCCACATTCCGTCCTGATCAAGATCGGCGAGGATATTAAGAAAATACAAGGTATCTTTTTCCTGGAGGAAGGGAACACTCACCACACCAATCTCTGTCAGTTCTCCCTCGACACTCATGCGCACGAGGCGGATTGTTTCGGCGATCACCCCGCCGCCGTTGTTTCCGCTTACGGAGGCGATTACGGCGGCACATGATGGATCCGCACCCGGAGTTGGGGTTGAGATTTCTTCGGTTGTTGAATTCGATAGCGGAGTTTCTACATTGCTGGTTGAACAGGAGGACACAATGGCGGCCATAATGAACAACAGAAAGTAGAAATAGCGTATCTTCATCGGATAAGCACCTCTTGTCGATCAATTTTGAAAGTGTCTGCTAATGGACAATCGACGAGTGTGCCTGCGGAAGCAAATTCGCGCAACTGGGGATTGGGGCCCCGATGGGAATACCCCGTCCAGCCGTGCCCCATCGGGAGATTAAACTAAAATCGATCGATAGGGGTTATCCCAAATGGGCAGCCTTCGCCAATCACATTCTTTCGTGCCCATGCTCTTGCGTGGGCACACCAAAGGCATTCTCTCGTTCCCACGCGGGAGCGTGGGAACGAGAAGAAAAAACGTTCAATTTCAGGGAGTCACACTCAAAGTCAAACGTAGGGGCGTTCAATTGAACGCCCCTAGCGGAGACAATCCACATAATGGCCTGATATCCGGGAGTTTAATCTATATTCAATGAATAGAGCAGTTCGCGAACCGCCCCAATCGGGGGTAGTTGTGGGCTGGAACCCCAACCATTCCAGCGGTTCTTGCGATGGCATGCCGTGCCCCGCCGTTGAAGGATGGTGGGCGGGGGCCCATGGGGAAGGGTCGCGAACGGGGGCCTACCAATAAATGGCTAATACCGGGTCTTATGGAACCGCGTCATAAATATTTTTAGTCGGATCCCCAAACTCTACCCCTTGCGCATCACAGCCATCAGGGTCATATCGTCGAATTGGATCGCATCGCCGCGAAATGAGGATACCTCGCTGACGATTCGATCGACCAATGATTGCGCGTTATCAAAGGGTTGATTGAAAAGCGAGAGCAATTTTTCCCTGCTATACATCTCGCCATGTGGATTTTGCACGTCGGTAAAGCCATCGGAGTACACCAGCAGCAGCTCGCCGGGCTCTAGCTCGGTATTTCCCACTCGGAATTCGGCATCTTCAATCAGCCCCACAACTGGCCCGGTTCCCTTAAGCCTTTTTCTGATCTGGCTGTCTCTCAGGATAAGAGGCGGTTCATGGCCCGCATTAAGGTAACAAAGCTCGCCGGATGCAGGATCAAGAATGCCATAGAAGAGGGTCGAATAGGAGGCAGAATGGTGGACGGTCGTGATGTAATTATTGGTCAACTGTGCCGCTGCGATCAACCGCTGGCCATCGTCCTTAGGGTTTGAGGTATTGTCTCCCCATGTTCCGATGTCAGAGGCGGCGCGCAGCAGGCTGCGAAAGAGTGTCATGTAAAGTGCAGATCCCAAACCCTTGTCACAAACATCCCCCAGCATCAGCCCGATCTTATCTCCCGTAAATTGGAAAACGTCATAATAATCCCCTGCCGTTTCACGGGCAGAAACGAAAGAAGTTGCAATCTCCCAGCCCTCAGGTTGCAAAATGGTTTTGGGCAGGAAATCCGCTTGAATTTCGCGACCAATTTCAAGCTCGCGCTCCAAACCCTGCAAATAGGTCTGTTCCATATCGCGCAATCGCTTCTTCTCCAATCCAGCTTTCATGCGCGCCATCAACAGCACTGGCTCAAAAGGTTTGGGAAGATAATCCTCGGCGCCCATTTCGATTCCCTGGGCAATCGTCTGCATATCATCGATAGCAGAAATAATAACTACCGGAATGTCTCGCCAGGCTTTATTTTCCTTCAGCCTGGAAAGTACCTCAAAACCGTTCATCACAGGCATCATGATATCGAGCAGGATCATATCCGGTGATTCGGTTGCGACAATTTCCAGCGCGGCCTGGCCATCACCTGCACTTAAAGTTGCATAACCCAAATCTTCGAGTTCCTGCTCCAGGTAATCGATGTTGAATGGTTCATCATCCACGATAAGGATCTTTGGTCTATTTCCCATGATGGAAACCTAACGCCTCTATCAAAATTAAATGCCTGATGAAGTCCAACAACTTTAACACTCTTCGTTTACAAATCCTCGACTCGTCTTTGCGTGAAACGCACGGCCTGGGCGACTGCCTCACGTTGGCATGAAATCGAGCACAATCTCCCGCCTTAATCTTGCAACGCGCGTTGTTCTTCGGGAGCTTGATAGCGCATAGGCACGGTCAATGTAAATATTGCTCCTTCTCCCGCAATACTGCTGGCAGTAAGGTTGCCCCCCAGGAGCCGCGCTAGTTTACGGCTGATCGACAGTCCCAATCCTGTGCCGCCATACTCGCGCGTTGTGCTGGTATCGACTTGTTGAAATTCTTCAAAAATGCGCTCCATGGCATTTTTGGGAATGCCGATCCCGCTGTCGCTGACGGATAAAACGAGTGATTCATCCTCTTGCTTCATCGTGACCTCGATAAAACCCTGAGGCGTGAATTTAGCCGAATTGCTGAGCAGATTGAGAAGAATTTGCTTGATTTTTTTCTCGTCCGAATAGAGTGGTGCAATCGGGCCCTTAAGCTCGGTTCGTAAGGTAACTTTCTCTGAATGGATGAGCGCCATCGTTGTGCTTATGCAAAGATCGATCAGTGGCTCGATCTCAAAGTCTGATGGATCGACTTCAATCCGACCGGCTTCAATCTTCGAGATATCAAGAATATCGTTAATCATCCCCAGCAAATGCTCAGCGCTCACCAGAACTTTATCCAAGTTGTCGAGTTGTTTTTCCGGTAATGCCTGCTCGCCCTTGCGGATTACAAGGCGTGTAAAGCCGATGATGGCGTTGAGCGGAGTGCGTAGTTCGTGGCTCATGCGCGCAAGAAATTCGCTTTTCGCCTGATTGGCAGCCTCGGCCTGGAGGCGCGCTTCGAGGAGCTGGCCGATATCGTGATATGCGCCGGCAAACCCGATAATTTCGTCCCCGAGGGTCACCGGCAGCGCGGAAAATTCCACATCAACAAGCGAGCCATCTTTGCGCGTTCGTTTCGACGTAATATGTAGTTTTCCGGTTCGGAATAATTCTTCTGTGAACTTGATCGCTTCTTCTCTAATCGTCTCATCCTTGGCCACTAGGTTATCGACATTCTGGCCCACGGCCTCTTCAACACTATAGCCGAAGAGTTGCTCGCTTTCTTTATTCCAGTAGAGCACTTTGCCCTGCAGATCGATGTTCACCAACGCTACCGGACTGTTCTCAAGGATTGCCTCGAAGACTGCTTTTTGTTGGCGCAATTCGCGCTCGATGGTTTTAATTTCGGTAAGATCATGGTAGATGGCAATAAATCCAACCTTCACGCCGCCAACAATCACCGGCAGGGATAACAGCTCCACATCGACCAACGCGCCGTCCTTGCGCGTTCGGCTTGTGATCATTTGCGCGCGTCCCAAATTGAGCACCTGTTGTGTGTTTCTTAATCCTTCCTCGCGAATAGAAGGATGATTGGCCACGATGTCGTCCAGATGAACACCAATCACCTCTTCCGGGGCATAACCGAAGAGCTTCTCGGCGATCGGGTTCCACGAGACAATGATTCCATCGAGATTGGCCGTTACCACGGCGACGGGGCTGTTCTCGAAAAGCGCTTCGAAATATTCCTTTTGGCTGCGCAGCTCTTCATTGATTTCTTGAATTTTTGAGGTGTCGGAGTACATGGCTAAATAGCCAACCGTTTCGCCCTCAATTTTGACCGGAACACCGATCAGTTCCACATCAATGGGCGGCAAATCTTTGCGCAGCTGCTTTGCTGTGAGCCAAATGCGCCCATGTTCCTCGATCATTTTCGCGGGATCGATCACCATCGCATGGCTCTCAGCTTTCTGGGAAAGCAAGTCGACGATGGACTGCCCGATCGCCTCATCTTGAAAATATCCGAACAAGGCTTCGGCAGCAGGATTCCAGGAGGTGATCCGGCCAGCAAGATCAAATGTCGTGATGGCTATGGGGCTACTGGTAAGGACTGCCTCGTGCATTGCTTCTTGATATTTATTTTTGCTCATATCGCCACTTGTTTTCTCGGGAGTGCGCGGACATCTAAATTTCGAACTTCCCGAACAGGTATGTCGCTGATCTCGATCGCTGGCTGCGAATTTTCAGAAGGCAAAGCATGTTTTCGGCAGCGCAAATGCTCCATCGCGGGAGATAAGGAACGATCGAGTTCGCTGATCTTATGATACCGTAGATGGCCATGGCGGATTATGGAGTGGCAACTCCGATTCTGGTTTTTCCGCGAATGTTACCGATCCGAAGGTGATCCCATTGCGGGGTTTTCCGCTCATTTCCATAAAGGAGAAAGCTTGGTCAAATGCAATTTGTAAGGGGAACGACGAATGGAGCGCATGAAAGGAAGTCCAAACCACGTTGTGACTCTGCAGTGCAAGGGAGGCGGCGGATTTTCGCAACGTGGCATCCTAGATTCCGCGAAGTTTGCTTGGTATGCGAAAGTTGGGATCGTCTACTTTGTCGCGGAGAAAAAAAACTGTTTTAGGAGTGTCTTGCGAACGGCGACTACTTGCGCAAGCGCTCATAGGATGTAATCAACTGGCCTGCACCATCGAACGAATGCGAATCGAGATAAGCGCTGCGCAAGCGAAAATCGACAGGCATTTCAAGCAGGGGTCCATCCACAATGCTCAAGTAGGGATCGCCACCCAAAACGCGATGGGCAAAGGTTAGGTACAAACGATCCACAATGCCATCCGCCAAAAGAAAGTGCAGTACTTTGGGACCGGTTGTATTGTAGATCGAACGATAACCCTTCTGCGCAAGGCCTTCGATCATCAAATTGCCGCGCACACTTTCTTCACCCGCAATGAATACTTCACCAATTTCATTTTCGACCATGCGTATGCGATCAGAATTGGCGCGGGAACTTGTGAATATGATGATTGAGCGATCACCCCATAATTTCGGGTCGGGGGCAGGGAAATCAAGCGAACCGCTGATCACGGCCAAATCCGGAAGCGCAGCCATGCCGTGTTCTTTGCGCCAATCGAGCAAATCGGCATAATTTGGATCATCGAATGCCTGCAGGATTTCCTGCGAGGTCCCTTCGATGTAGTTGCGCAAATAGCGGCCGCTGGTTATCAAGATATCTGCCTGGGCAGCGAGCTCCTGGAACAATCGCCAATCCCTGTCGTTGGCGATTTGCTCTGGAACGGTTAACCGACCGGCTTTGGGATTGGGAACTGCGATTCGTCCATCGAGGCTCGTGATGAAGTTCGCATAAACGAAAGGCCGACCAAGTTTTTCGTTCTCGGAGGGAATATCTTCGCCAAGGTAAAGACCTTTCAGTGGGACCTCTTGATGCGGGGTGGGGAAGATTCGTAAAACGTTGCCCTGCATTGCATGTGCTCCTTATAGGTTCATCGCGCGACAGAGAATGGGAAAAGTCAGAGGCCCTTGATCGAGCGGTAAGGCATCTTCATAGTAGTCTTCTATCTGCAGAATAGCATACCAAGAAAACGTAAACCCTCCGCATTCCTCAAAGCAGTAGGAAATGCTAAAAATGTGCGCAGATCTTCGAACAATTTAGATTGCGTCTTCAGCCACTTTGGGCCGAGCTAAAGAGCCCTCCCTATTCGCAGCCACGACTGCGGATTCCTCTGGGGATTTCTGGCTGAGAGAATAAACAATGGCTTCCGGTCCAACAAAATAGAAAAATGCGCCGCCAGTCTCATTGAGCTTAATGTCTGTCAAAAAGGTAATGCCGCGTTCTTTTAAATCCTGCCTCGCCGCATAAATATCCTCGACATCGAAGGCGAGCACGGGTCGCTCGTGCAATGCAGTCCAGGGGTTGGCGGGACCAATTATTTCAAATTTCTGGCCGGAGGGGAGTTTAAAGAGCGCAATGTTCTCGCCATTCACATCACTTGAAAAGCCGAATAGCCGCTCAAAAAAACGAACCGTCTCTTCGAAATTATCGGCGCGAATTCCAGCCCATGAATATCCAGTTACCATCGTCCCTGTTCCTCGTTTAGCAATTCGCAGCACTTGCCGAATAGTGATTGATCCTCGCGAGCACGATTCCGATGCCTCTAAGTGCGCGCATTCATTCTATTGATGTGCTGCAGGGGGCTTTTCTTATTTGTGCGGAGGCTGGTTTATTTAGAACGAATGTTCTATTATAATTGAGAGATCCGAATTGGAAACGTGGGTGCATCGATGAAGAAAGTTCATTACGAGGAAATGCTGTGCAAGAGCGCACTTAATCATGTGCGCGGAATGCCCTTCAAATGGAGCCTTAACCCTTACAAGGGATGCGTGCACGGCTGTCATTATTGCTACGCCAGGCGTTATCATAAATTCCTCGATCTAAATGCAGGCGAGGATTTCTCAGGGATCATTTTTGCAAAGACCAATATTGCCACGGTGCTTCGACAGGAATTGCGTAAACCCTCTTGGAAACATGAGCAGGTTGGCGTGGGGAGCGCCACCGATCCTTATCAGCCCATTGAAGGTCGTCTTCGGCTCACCCAACAATGTCTGCAGGCATTTGCGGATCACGCCACGCCGATCAGCTTGATCACGAAAGGCACACTGATTGTGCGTGATATAGATGTCCTTTCGACGCTTGCCGCTGGGCCCGGTTGTACGGTGTGTTTTAGCATCACCACGATGGATGAAGAACTCGCACGCCGGATTGAGCCAGGAACTCCCCCTCCAGCAAAACGCTTGTGGGCAATGCAGCAGCTTGTGGAGCACGGGATCCATGCCGGTGTGCTGCTCTCGCCGGTGCTTCCCGGAATCACGGATGATCTCTCGAATTTGGAGGGTGTGGTCAAATCCGCGGCTGCGCATGGCGCGCAGTTCCTGGGGACGAAAATCCTCTATCTGCAGCCCGGAACGCGCGAACATTTTCTCGAATTTCTTGAAAGCGAATATCCGCACATGCTCCCTGCCTACGAAAAGCTCTATCCAGGACCTTACCTTCCGAAAAAACATCAAACACAAATTCAAGACCGAGTGCAGAGGTTGAAAGTGCTGCACGCGATGGAGAGCGTAGCCGCGCCCGCGCCCAATGTGGAGCGGCAGCTGACGTTGATGCTGTAAGGGCGCGCCGTACCCTGAGTCCTAGAATTTGTGGGCGGGGTTTCCCGGCCTGCAATTTTTTTGGACCCTCACGGCCATTGCACAGCGTAGATTGTGATTGTAGGGGCGTTCAATTGAACGCCTCTACGTGGAATACCTCAAAAAGGATCCTCCATCAGGTTGATTGGAAATTTCTATTCCCAACCACTAAGTCAAATATAACGATGCGCCTTGTTAGCGGATAAGTTAGATTTCATGTAGATTCGATCCAATCTTGTAGGAAAATGCACGTGCGGAGGATTTCTATATGGAAAACTTCAAGCCTGGCCTCGCTTTGCTCACGGTTGGACTATTTTTGCTAAGTGGCTGTAATGGGGCACCAGAAGAACCCACGCTGGTTCCGACTTTAACCCCAGCCGCGGTTGTCGAATCGACTTCCGCGCCTGAGCCTACAATTGAGCCTGCATCGCCAACGATGCTTCCTAAGGAGGAAGAAATGAACTTCGAGCTAACCAGCACTGGCTTTCAACACGAGTCTTCTATTCCTATAAAATTCAGTTGCGATGGAGAAGATATATCCCCACCATTGACGTGGAATGACCCGCCCGAAGGTGTTTTGAGCTTTGCCCTGATTCATGATGACCCTGATTTACCGGCAGGGACATGGGTCCATTGGGTGCTTTTCAACATTCCAAGCAACACGCGTGAATTGGCGGAAGGCATTCCTGCACAGGACGTGCTTGCTGATGGAAGCCTGCATGGTGTGAACAGCTGGGGTCGGCTTGATTATGGCGGCCCTTGTCCGCCTGGAGGTACGCATCGCTACTTTTTCAAACTGTACGCCTTGGACTTAATGCTGGATCTTGCATCCGGAGCATCGAAAGCAGATCTACTCGAAGCGATGGATGGACATATCCTGGCCGAGGTCGAGTTGATGGGCACCTTCTCAAGGTAATTGGAGTTCGCGGCAGAGAATGTGAAGTTGCAAGACTGATGAACAAAGGGCACGCAAGGTTGTGGGTTTTTCTGGTCGTTGGCGTGTTTGCGGCTGGCTGCGCACCCATTTTTGCGACATCCACCCCCACACCAACCAACACACAGGTTCCGACCTCAACCCCCACAAAAACGCCGACTGCGACGCCGACAAACACCGCGACGCAACCAGCGACTCCAACAGCGACCCTTACGCCAACCATTACGCCAACCCCAACAATCACCGACACCCCAACGATCACGCCGACGCCAACATTTGATTTCCCGGATGCGACCGTATTGGTGCAGGCCAACTGCCGCTACGGTCCGGGCGTGCTCTATTTGTATGCGCATGGCCTCTACCCCGGTGAAACCGCGGTGGTTCACAACCGCAATCACGATGGCAGTTGGCTGTGGGTATTGCCCTATAATCTGGAAAGGCATTGCTGGATTTCATCCACGGTGGTGGAGGTCGAGGGCGATATCTTCTCCGTAGTCGAGTACTACTACCCGCTGCCGATCACCATCTGGATTGGCCCGACGAAGAATGTTCAGGCAAGCCGCAATGGGGATCAAGTCACGGTAACCTGGGATCACATCCAATATCAGTTCCCCGAAGACCTATTTGGCTATATCATCGAAGCGACGCTCTGTGCGAATGGTTCGCGCTATGACACGGTCGTCGTCACCAACAACAACACTTATACCTTTACCGATAATACGAACTGCTCCAAGAAATCAAACGGCGAACTGCGCGCGGTGGAGAAGCATGGCTACACGGAACCCGTTACTCTACCCTGGCCGTAACGTATTAAGAGTAAGCAGCAATTCATGCTAAAAAAGCGATGATTATCTTTCAGTATGATTCCCAGATCATAGAGCGCTATCCGAACCTGGTTGGGGGTGTGATCCTGGCGCGAGATGTTCGCAACGCAGAGAGTCCTCCAGGGTTAAGAGAGGATTTTCTCGGCGAGCAGCAAGCGACGCTCGCGCGCTTGGGCGACTCAGCCTTGAGTACGGTCGAATCCCTTGCCGCCTGGCGCCAGGCATTTCGCGCATTTGGAGTCAAACCAACAAAATACCGCAGCGCTTGCGAGGCGCTGCTGAGACGATTGACCAAGCAAGGCGAACTGCCCTCCATCAACGCACTGGTCGATATTGCTAACCTGGTGAGCATTCGCTATGCGTTGCCGGTCGCTGCTTTTGATATTGGGGCCTTGCAAGGATCGGTGACGGTACGCTTCGCCATGGGGACTGAACGATATACTCCTTTAGGAAAGAGGCCGCCAGAGCATCCGAAGCCCGGCGAAGTGATCTTCTCCGATGATACCGATCTGGTCATCGCGCGCCGTTGGTGCTGGAGACAGAGTGATGAGAGTGCTGCCCGGAAGGATAGCAGCTCGATATTGATCACGATCGAAGCGCATCATGCGGGTGGAAAGTCCCAGGTGGAAGCGGGTCTCAATGATCTGCGCTCTCTGCTCAAGCAACATACGGGTGGGGAGATCGCTTCGACGGTCCTGAGTGCTGAGAACCCGCAGTTTATCCTTGACGATTGAAGTAAACCTCCCGGAGGTTTCAAACCTCCGGGAGGTTGCCTCGCTAACCTTACGCAGGTGTGCAAGCCCATGGCTTGCCTTAAACCTGCGTAAGGTTTCATAAGTGTGTAGGGGTACTCAATTGAACACCCCTAGGCTTTATTTCATATACGTTATGTAGGGACTCCGCGCGCAATCAGTCTCCCGCAGGTAGCGGCGCCGTTTTTAGACTCGGTTTTTGTCCATCCACGCTTGCCTTGGGTTCCTGACGCCGAAACTGACTCATATAGAGATCGTAATAGAAGCCACGCTCCTGCATGAGCGAGTCGTGAGTGCCGCGCTCGACAAATTCGCCGTGATCCAGCACCAGAACCTGATCTGCGTTGCGGATCGTGCTCAGCCGATGGGCGATGACAAAACTCGTTCTGCCGTGCAATAGTTTTTCCAGCGCCGCCTGGATTAAGCGTTCTGTTCTGGAATCTACACTCGAGGTCGCCTCATCCAAAATTAAGATGCGCGGGTCGGCAATCGCTGCCCGGGCAATGGCCACCAACTGCCTCTGACCCTGGCTTAAGCCGGACCCCCGCTCACCAAGTTCGGTATCATACCCCTCTGGCATGCGTTGAATAAATTGATCGGCATGCGCTAATTTGGCGGCAGCGACCACTTCCTCGTCCGAAGCCCCCGGTCGGCCAAATCGAATATTGGCCATGATCGTGTCGCTGAAGAGGAAACTATCCTGCAGAACAACTGCAATTTGGCTGCGCAAACTGGATGAGGTCACTGCGCGCACATCGACCCCGTCGATCATCACTGAGCCACCGGTCACATCGTAGAAGCGCGGGATAAGGTTAATTATGGTTGTTTTTCCTCCTCCCGTTGGCCCCACAATGGCCACAACCTGGCCCGGCTCAGCGCGCAAGCTAATGCCCTTAAGCACCGGTTCACCAGGAACGTATTCGGCCCAAACATTATCCAATTCCACCAAACCAGAAATTGGGGGCAATTCGATCGCCTCCGGGTTGTCCTGGATGTCGGGTACAACATCCATGAGTTCGAAGATGCGCTCACCCCCGGCAATTGCGCTTTGAACGTTGGTCCACAGCACCGCGATCCTTTGCACAGGGCCGTTGAAGCGTTGCGCATAGGCGACGAAAGTGACGATTAAGCCAAAAGACATGGCCGTGCCAAAGAAGTCCTGACCGCGCAGCAAGATGATGCCCCCGGCAACTGTTACGAGCATCAGCGCTACATAACCCATCGCTTCTAGCGTGGGTGCCAGGGCGGAACTGAACGCTACCGCGCGGATATTGGCATCGCGGTTGGAGGCGTTGGTCTCACGAAAAGAGGCAAGATTTTCTTCTTCGCGGCTGAAGGCCTGTGTTTCTCGCACCCCTGAAAAACTCTCCTGTAGTTCCGCGTTGACCGACCCCATTTGCAAGCGCGTTTTGCGGAATGCCTTGCGTGCCTTGCCCGAAAACCAGCTCGTGGCGACCGCCATGAACGGGATGGCTGAAAGTGCAATAAGCGCATAGGGCAAACTTGTGATTAGCATGTTATAAGCGACCCAGAGGATGAGCATTGCCCCGCTTAAGACCTGCACGAGCGCAAATGTCATTCCTTGTTGAATGGTGTCTACATCGTTGGTTACGCGGCTCATTGTGTCACCGGCCTCGTGTTCAACGTGGTATCCAATAGAGAGCCGATTGATGTGTTGGAACACTTCCTTGCGCATCACGTTAAGCGCCCGTTGACCAGACCAGACCATAACGTAGAACATCAAGCCTGTTGCAATAGAACCGAGGATAAAGATTCCCACAATCCTCAAGATCAGGCCGCCAAGTCCCGAAATGTAGTCGTCCGTGGTCCAATCGGGCTGCGGCGCCGCATAGGTGCAATTGGACTCGGAGGACTCGCCACTCGATTCTAGAAAAGCACGAAGTTCTCCTTGCCCGCTACCCAGTGAAGTAGACGTAATCGGGGTTATGAAACAATCGACGGCCTGCCCGAATAATTGCGGGGCTTTTACCTCAGACCAGGTGGCGACGGACATCGCCGCGATTACAAGAAGGTACTGTTTCCAATAGGGCTTAAAGTAGCCCGAAAATCTACGCAGCGTGGTACTGACGTTCGTGGGCTTGGATACTTCTCCGCCAAATAATCGCTGTGCATCACCAAACATATTAAACCTCCTGGCTCGCGGGAACCGCGGCTTCTGGCTCCGCAGCCAGCTCTGTGTCTTCTACCAATTGTGAGTGATAAATCTCAGCATAAATCTCGCTTTTCTCGAGCAGTTCTTCGTGCACACCGGAAGCTGCGATATGCCCGTCCTCAAGCACTAGAATTTGATCTGCGTTGAGCACCGTGCTTATGCGTTGGGCAATGACAAAACTTGTGCGTCCCTGCATCAACTTGTCCAGTGCCTGCTGAATTTGAAATTCAGTCTGCAGATCAACATTGGACGTCGAATCATCGAGGATCAAGATGCGTGGATCTAGGAGCAGTGCCCGAGCGATGGCAATACGCTGTTTCTGACCACCCGATAGCGTCGTCCCGCGTTCTCCAACCGGGGTGTCGTAGCCATCGGGAAATCCCGAAATAAAGTCGTGCGCCGCGGCAGCCTTCGCCGCTGCAATCACTTTATCGATGGGAGCATCGGGTCGTCCAAAGGCGATATTGTCCCGGATCGTCCCTGAAAAAAGGGTGGTCTCTTGCAGTACGATTCCAATTTGGCCGCGCAAAGAATCAAGTTTTACGTTACGAATGTCATGGTCATCGATAAGGATGCGTCCCTCACTGGGGTCGTAAAAGCGGGGGATTAAGTTAATTACGGTTGATTTTCCTGACCCCGTCATACCCAGCAAGGCAATGGTTTCGCCTGGATTTACGCTAAAGTTCACCTCGCTCAGCACCGGATCTTCTCCGCCAAAATAACGAAACGTCACATTCTCAAAGACAACTTTTCCCTTAACAGGGGGAAGCTGCCGTGCATTCGCTTCGTCTTCCACATCACTTTGGGCATCAAGGATTTCGAATATACGTCCCGCGGACGCGGAAGCTGCGGACATTTGCGTGATGATGAATCCCAATTGACCAACCGGGATAAATACATACACCAGGTAGAGGCTGAATTTTTGCCATTCTCCTAATGTGAGCGATGAATTAATGATTTGCTGCCCGCCTGCGTAAAGCACAAGCGCCTGTCCAACGTTGGCCAGAAGGAAAATTGTTGGCATCAGCAGAGTCATCACGCGCATGACTCGGATGGTGCCGTTCATGAAATCATCAGCAGAGGTATCAAAGCGTCTCTGTTGATCACGTTCACGGTTGAATGCTTTCACAACTTTTATTCCGGCGACATTTTCCTGCAGAATGGCGTTCAGTTTTGAAAGTTTTTTCTGGACGGCCTCGAACATTGGACGCGCAATGGCGCCGAAGATCATAAAGAGGACCATTGCTGCAGGCAGGATGGGAAGGATTACGAGGGTCAGCTTGGCGTTAGAAAAATAAAGAATTAGCAGGGTACCGATCATGAGAACGAGCGCTTGCAGCGCCATCAATAATCCTTGCCCAATAAATGTGCGCACTTTCTCGACATCATCTGTCGCGCGGATCATGAGCTGACCGGTTCGATGGCGGTCGTGGTAGCTGAAGGACAGGCTTTGGATTTTGTCGAAGAGTTCATTGCGCATATCAAAAGCCACACTTTGCGAGGCGCGCTCACCCATATAAACTTGTGAGAAGGCAAATACACCGCGCAATATCGCGAAAACCACGATCAAGCCTCCGGCAAAAATGAGCCCTCGTACCGCACCATCGCGGTTGGCGATAAGTTCTTCGATGCTTAACCCCAATTGCTGAACTGCAATGGTCTGGAATTGGGCCGGGAGGTCCAAAACCTGGGTGGCGATGAGGCCTTCCGTAACGGTTTCAATAATGTTCTGAATAAGTTGAGGGACCATGAGTTGCGCAAGCGTTGCCACAAAAAGGGCTCCGTAAGCAATCCCGGTGATCTTCTTGTAATGCGCCAGGTAACGGATGGCACGGCCCAACCCGCCTGAGGGGCCGCTGCTCCCCTCGCGACCGCCTTTCATTTTCATACGTCTTTGCATCATCCGTTCTCTCATACACTTATCCTTGTTTTCGATATTGGGTGCCGTTTTATGCGGCGTTTTTCCAGGCTTAATGCCGCGGCCGTAAGCGTCTCTAGCGCAGAAAGGATTTCGAGCTGTTCCTTGGAGGTCAGGCTTCTCGCCAGATCCTTCATCCATTCACAACGCGACTCGATGCCTTTGTGAACATGGGAAAGTCCCCTCTTCGTGACGTTTATACGTTTGACGCGTCGATCTTCTGGATCCTCTGTCCGCTCCAGCAAACCCAGGTTGACCAGGCGATCGACCATTTGGCTGGCGGCTGCTGCGCTAATGTCGAGATCATCACCGATCTCCGAGATCTGCACGGAGCCATGGAAATGCAGGCGCATCAGCGTACGCTGCTGCGCCATGGAGAGACCCGAATCTTTGCTCGAGCGTAAGAATTCATGCATCGAGCGGCGCATGAATACCTTCACCCACTCGCGCAGTGCTTGATCTAATTTTTCAGAAATTGACATAAATAAGGTTCCTTATTGGTTAAGCAAGCTTATGTATATCATACGTTGGATCGATTGGGTAGGGTTTTGAGGTTGGGAAGCGGGAGCGGGGATTTGGGAGTTGGGCAAAGGCATAAGTCATTCTGAACGAGCTGCAGCGTATTCAAGGGTTTTTCCCAAAAGCGCTATCTTGTGGTGTTCCCTCATAGAGAACCAGTCATAGGGGCGACTGGCCCGAGCTTTAGCTCGCATCGCCCTTACACCAGTTAGCAATTTACTGTGACCAGGAAGTAATCGGTTTTATGCCCTTAAACTGAGAAATATTGTCCTTTGGTGACAGCCCTGGGATCCCCTTGGCGATGCGGAGTATCTTGAACCTCAAACCTGTACAATTGGCCCCATGCCTGATGATTCTTCTCCCAATATAATCCCTGAGCCTTTGCGCGGATCGG
This sequence comes from Chloroflexota bacterium, assembly GCA_022561215.1. Classification (GTDB taxonomy): domain Bacteria; phylum Chloroflexota; class Anaerolineae; order Anaerolineales; family E44-bin32; genus JADFRQ01. The sequence goes on from JADFRQ010000015.1 coordinate 16,512, forward strand.
ATAGCGGCACCTTTGCCCATTCATCCGTCGTTGAGCGCCTGCCAGAGATCGCGCAGAGGACGATTGATGAAAATGATTTTCGGCCGGAAATTATCCGGGACCTGGAAGAATTGATCGACGACATCCCCCAGGCACTGATTCGCCCGCTCGCGGATCCGTTAGCGCCTGACGCCGATTCATGGGCGGGCTATGTTGCCGATCATGCGGGCTTGAATTGGTTGGAGATCCCGTGGTTCTTCGCCGAATTTTACTTCTACCGCAGGCTGCTGGAGGCAACGGGTTATTTTCAAGTTGGAGAGCAGGGTTATCGTGCTGACCCCTTCCTGGAGCAGAAGGCTCAAGGCCTGCGCCTCTCAATCCAATTGATGGAAGATTTGGCAGCAGAAGTGAATGCCTGGAGTGATGTCAATTCACCACAACTTGAAGGCATTGAGGCATTGCTGGTCCAATCACTGTGGGGAAATCGCGCCGATCTCAGCATGTGGCCAGCCGATGGAGGCGCGCAAGGCGGCAGCGAAAATCCGAAACTCGCTGAAAAACATATTCTCGTGAACACTGTGGCGCAGGTTGCCGATCATTTAACTTCCAAGGTCGTGCGCGTGGATATCGTTCTTGATAACGCTGGCTTTGAGTTGACAACCGATCTCTTCCTGGTCGACTTCCTGTTGCAATCCGGCGTCGTGCAGCAGATCGTTCTCCATCCGAAGGCTTATCCCATCTTTGTCTCCGATGTTATATCCGCCGATCTAACGAAGACCTTGGAAAGGCTCGGAGATCGTTCATTGCCTCAAGCAAATATGATCGCCGCGCGAATATTGCGGTTTTTGAAAAACGGCCAATTGAGCATTCATGAGCATCTGTTTTGGACCTCGCCGCTCGCTTTGTGGGAGATGCCGCCAGCATTGCGGGCGGAGCTTGCGCGATCGGATCTGGTCATTCTTAAGGGGGATGCCACTTATCGTCGTCTGCTCGGCGACCGCCATTGGCCGTTCGCGAAGCCCTTCGAGGAAATCGTGGGCTATTTTCCGGCGCCGATCGCCGCCCTGCGGACACTTAAATCCGAGGTGGCCTGTGGATTGGCATCCTCACAGATCGCCGATCTGCGCGCAGAGGATCCTGATTGGATGATCAACGGCCGCTGGGGGTTAATCCAATTTCGAGGGTGAGAGGAAAGGTATGAGTCGCAGGAAATCCCAACGCTTGGAGGATTGTGATTATTCCTACCCGGAGGGAAATTCTTGGAACAGGATGGATGGATTATGCCAATCAAATCCACGGTATTATCGTCCTTCATGAACAGGGTTCGCGAACCGCCCTACGGAACATCCCCAGTGAAAACCGCTTGGTGGCATAAGCGCTGTCTTAAAAATAATATCAACTAAAAAGATAAACCTTCTGCGAAAAACACCGAGGAAATCAATCCGGCAGCGCGGCTATTACGATCGCATCATCAGAAATCGCCAGGAATTGGACCGCATCCGGAAAACCATTATCGAAAATCCCGTGAAATGGGATCTGGATGAACATCCTCCATCTCGGATTGCAAATGGGTTTGCGAAGCGCCCCTACGCGACATCCTCTGCGAAAATGGCAAGCTTCACTAGCGCGCGCTCTCCACCGAGACAACAGCGCCGAGCGCATTAACATTCAAAATCCACGTACTGCCAAGTTCAAATTGACTGTACTCAGAAGCGTCGGAAGTGCTATAGGTTAAGCTGCTCCCAGCGGAATTAAAGGTAATTTCGTAACTCTCCTCGCGGGGACCCTCACGCTGATCTTCTGCAAGATTTACCTCCGGCCATACCGGATTGAGGTCGGTCCCGGTCGAGGTAAGGACATCAAACGCCTGCCAATCCATCACAGAATAAGTGCACAGATTTTCCTCGACCTCATAAACGCACTCTTGAAGCACTTCGCCAAACCCAGATCCTGTATCTACCGTATAGGGGGTGCCGCACACTTCGGTAGAGTTTGCCAGCTGCACATCCGATGTGTAGCGGTATTCAAGCTGACAGGAGTTTACCTCTGCATCGGCAGGTAGTTCATCAAACCATCCTTCGCGCTGGACAAGCCCCAGAGCTTCGATGGGGAGGCTGCGCTCCCAACGCAACCCTATCACTTCTCCCGTCCGTTCCTCCGTGCGGATGAAGAGGAAGAATAAGGCGCAAGCGGCAAGCCCAAGGAGCAAGGCGCCGCCAACAACCGCAGCAAGCGAAAGTTTTCTCGCTTTCTTAGAGGGTTCTGCCTTCTGAACACGGGGTTCCTCGATTGCAGGTTTGAGGCTTGCACCACAGTTGCTGCAAATCCGAGAGCGGCCAGGATTAAGTGTCCCGCATGCAGGGCAGGTAATTTCCTCTGCAGGTTTATCCTTGTGTGCGCCAACTACGCGGCCACTTTCACGCGCGACGGCTGCACTAAGATCTCCACCACACGCACCACAATATTTCGCATCTCCAGGGTTGCGGGCGCTACAGTATGGGCAGTGCACGTCCGGCCCGGCTTTGGCACGCGCAATCTGGCCGGTATCGCTGAGGAATTTTTCGTCTGCGGCCTGTTCGAATTCGATATCGTCAGATTGCGGAGCGCCGCAGCCATTGCAAAACTTCCGCTGCCCAGGATTAAGTGTTGAGCAGTTGGGACATGTCCATTGCAATTCGACATAACCCAGTGATTTCTTGGTCATTAGTGACTGACTCCTCGCGCATAGCTAAAGGTATCAACCATTAGCAATGTCATAAGAGATTTTTTTAGAGCAGCGAAAGAATATAATCATTCCCCCATTTTTCGCCAACGCGTATTGTTAGATTCTTTGTGAATCGTTGGCATATATTCTGATCCACATTTTCGGATCCCCAAAAACCAATCCCAATGCTAAGATGTTGGTTACCGATATGTGGATTCGAAAGTTGGACGAATCAAAAATTCAACAGCGGGGGTCTGCGCGTCTTCGAGGGTATGATTATTCGCGATCCGGCGGATATTTTGTAACAATACCTGTGCAGGGACAACGTTGGCGAATGGGGACCCTAAAGAACGTGCAAGTAAATCTTTCGCTGATTGGAATAATTGTTGATGCCTGCTGGCAACACATTTTCAATCGCTATGCAAAAGTTGAAGTGGATACCTTTATAGTTATGCCGAATCATTTACACGGGGTCCTATTTATTCATAATCTCGGTAGGGGCGAAGCATTCGAGGGTAGGCACGAAACAGCCGTAACGGATTCGCCCTCGAATGCTTCGCCCGTACGCGTGTCGAGAGGAACGAAATCAGGATCGCTTGGGGCAATCGTACAGAATTTCAAATCAATTTCTACAAGAAGGATCAATCAACTTTGTGATACTCCCGGTGAGAGATTCTGGCAGCGCGGTTACTACGATCGCATAATCAGAAATCGCCAGGAATTAGATCGCATTCGAAAATACATAATTGAAAACCCTGCGAAATGGGAATTGGATGAATATTATTCAAAGCAGTAGACGATCAGCCCTGTCGCTGGTCGATCGCCCGAAACTTCCCATCACAACCCTCCCTCCCGCAATCCCATCTTCTCCAGATAGTCGTCCAACCACAGGCGCGACTCACGGCTCCATTGCTCGTTATCCAAAAATTGGGCTTCGTACGAGAGCATAAGCGAACGGTAATAACTCATGCCTGCCTGCACATAGCCGAGCTGCTCAGGGGTTAGATTTTGCAGATAGGGGTCTGCGCTTGGGGGGAGGTTCGTGAACAGCTCTTGAAAGAAATCATCCAGAGCAAACGAAGTCAACCATCCATTTTGTGCCTGGGATTGATTGCCGCGGGTTTTCGGGGCCAGGAATTCAATGACAGGTTTATCGTCCGTATTGATCTGGAAATCCTGGAATAGCTGCGCATTTTGGCTGATGTTGCCGGCATAAAAGGTAAAAGGAACCGTCTCCTCCAACTGCGGTAGAAGCTGCACGAGAAAGTCCCTGCTCCCCGGGTCAAGTTTGAGTACAGGGTAACCTTTCACGCTTACCAGGGCATCAATAAGAAAATCTTCTGAATTTCGGCCGCCATTCAGCATTTGCACATTGCTTACAAACATTTCTCCATTAAGGGGCACGATATCGTCCTGCGCGATAAGCGCCACAATCGGTTTGTTGGGGACGAAATTGCCGCGCCATAGAGTGACCTGCGGAAAAACCTGCATGAGCGTCTGTGCGATAATCCCGAACTCCTGCATCGAGATCTGATAGAGAGGCAGCCATTGGACAAAGAGGCCTCCCGTCTTCAAGTGGCGGCGCACTGTCTCGAAGTGCTGCAAACTGTATAGATCCCCTGTTCCAGCCCCCCATGGTTCAAAAAGATCGGCGATGATAACATCGAACCTTTCCGTGGTCCCCAACAAATAATTTCTTCCATCCTCAATAACGATCTCCACGCGCTCATCTTCGAAAAGGCCATTGGTAGAGGCGCCAAAATGGGCCTGCGCGGCGCGGACCACTTCAGGGATTAATTCGCTTACCACCAGGCGCTGAACTGGATGTGCCAGAGCGCCCCCAGCAGTGATCCCGGTAGCCATGCCCAATACGTATACCGATCGCGGGTTGGCGTGCAGGAAGAGCGCAAGATGAGATTGACGCCGTTCATCAGGGGCGGATCCTAACCCACCCAATGTATACGTATTGTTCAATTTGATGAATAAATCCTGGAAATTTTCCGGGTAATAGGGTGGTTGGGCCGAGATTACGGCCACGATGCCGTCGCGTCCTTGATAAATATCTTGCAACTGCTCAGCATTCGCCTCGTCGAGGCGCACATTGGGGATTCCAGAAATCAGCCAGAAAGAAGTGATGATCGAGAGACCGGTGGCGACGAACGCCGCGCGCTTGCGGGGAACAGCTTCGGTTAACATGCTCACCAAGAAAACGTATGCGGCGGCCATCAAGGCGATGCTGCGCCACAAGCCAAGCAGGTTAAGCATGATGAATCCAGCGCTGAGCGAACCGATAATCGCGCCGAGGGTGTTGTAAGCGGAGAGCAATCCGACGCTTTCCCCTAAGCTCTGTTTCCATCCTTTCGCCGCTTCGAGAAGCAGGGGGAAGATGCTGCCGATTAAGATTGCCGGAACCATCATCACGACCAGCATCATGCTTAACATCGAAGCCATGTAACGGCCCCATCCAACGGCAACGGGAAGAAGGGACAACCCATCTGTCCAAAAATTAAAGATTAGGGGGGATGCGGCTACCGAAATCGCCGAGAGCAGCGCCATGCGCTTAAGCGTTTCTGCGGGGCGCGCGCCTCTGCTGGTCAAATAATTGGCCAGAAAACTGCCGAGGGCCAGTGCGATAAGGAAAGTGATTAGAATCGCGGCAAAGGAATACGTGTCATTCATCAATACCTGCGCAAACATGCGCGACCATAAAACCTCCAGGCTCAGGGCGATAAAACCCGAAAGGAAGGCGACCAGGCCAAGGTTCATATGGCCAAATTTCAAGCTTCGATGGCGCGCTCTTTTGTTGCGTGAGGCCGTTTTGCCTGCATCCCTGAATAGGCTCTTGTCCAAGCGCAACGCAACCAGAGCAATAAGCACGTTTAGGATCATTGCCCCCAAATAGGCGCGCTGCAAGCCAATTGTCGGGGGCAGGTAAAAGCCAGCAATAAACGCGCCACCCGCAGCACCAAGCGTGTTGAATGCATACGTTAAGCTCGCTATATTCACAGGATTTGGACTTTTTGTGGCGAAAATTTGAGTAATAAGCGGAAAGGTGCCTCCCATGAAAAAAGAAGGCAGGAGCAAAAGGCCAATCGCCAAAATGAATTTAATGATGGTGAAGAGCAGCGGATTGTGCCCAAAGGCATTAAAGAGCGGCGAATAAATGAGGAAATACGCGTCCAAAATGAAAAAATAAAGGATTGCTGAGGCGGCAATCCCAATTTCGATCAGGGCATAGGCACGCAGCGGTTGTTTTATCTTGCTCGATTTTCTGCCCCAGAAAAGGCTTCCCAAAAATAATCCGAGAAAAAATACCGCCAGCGTGGTTGCCATGGCGTAGGCGCTGCTCCCAAATAGGCGCGTCAATTGTTTGAGCCATAATACTTCGTAGATCAAAGACGAAAAACCGGAAAAGAAGAAGAGGAGCAGCAATACTTTCGAACTCTTATCCGAAATTGCAGAGCGCAGCATGGGACTATTATGCGTGAAAACTTGCCGTTTGCGCTAGATCACTCAGGTACGGCGAGATCTTCAATACGCGGCTTAATAAAGAGAGGGTGTAGATCATGAGTGGATAAAGCAGAATATATACAGTGTTAAGTCATGCTGAATGTGACCGGGAGTCATTCTGGCCAGAGCGCAGCGGATGCAAAGGCTTTTCAAGGAACGAAAGGATCTCATCGCGCATGGACAATAACTTTTTTATTGGAAAGCGAAATTCTTCGTCGCTTCGTCTCAGGAAGCGCCTTCGTACCTCAAAATGCATCACTATTATCTTGACTCAGGAGTAATTTGCTATGCGAAGTCAGCTACAGGGGTGCTCGAGCTTGCTTAGGTGGCGAATTTCAAGGCGGGGCTAGCCTGCAACCGGCTTTTTTACTCCGTGGTGAATCCACTTATTAAGTCGAGAGGCGCGGATAAGCTCATTAGCAGCCAATAATCCAGAGCCGGATAAGGCTACACATATTTATCGAAAGGATGATAGCATTGAATTAGAATAAATTTGGAAGCATGTTGTGCAGCAAGAAGAACCTGTGCCTGGTATATTGGAGGGTCGGCGATGTTACCCATATTCGTGATCAGCGCGGCGATCGCCTTTTTTGTGGTGTGGAAAGCAGGTCTCTTGGATGAATTAAGGAAGTGGAGCCTTCAGCAACAGACAGGGCAGCGCGGGGAGCTGACCGATGAGCCCATGGATGAGGAGATGTCGAAACGGCTCGAAATCTTCGAGGAGTTCATCGATGAGATGCCTGATGAGGATGACCCGTCGTAGGCAATCCTCGAATTTCACACAGCCAACGGAATGAGAACGAAAAAGGGCGGGGAAATCCTGCCCTTTTATATTAGGTCACGGGACTACGAAGATTTTCGTATTTCACACTATTACATTTCCTAAAACATGACACGCCAAGCTGTATTTCTGTCCTCTCCAGTGATCTGGAAACATGGTCATGGGTCCAATCATCCGCTGAAACCAGAACGTCTCCTGCGCACTCACAAATTGCTCCAGGAGTACGGGGCCTTTGAGGCGTCCAACGTGGTGCTTAAAGAGCCCGTTCCTGCAACAGAAGATGAGCTGGTGTTATTTCACTCGCCTGAATACGTCGATGCGGTGAAGGGCTTAAGCCATGGTGAAGCAGGATATTCTGCGGGCAAGTATGGCTTCGGACCTGGTGACAACCCCGTATTTGAGGGGATGTATGAGAATGCCTGCATCACGGTGGGCAGCACCCTGGAGGCGGCGAAGCTCTTAGCTGACAACCAATGCGAAGTCGCCTTTAGCTTGGCGGGTGGTCTGCATCATGGAGGGCCAGACTTCGTCTCGGGGTTTTGTGTTTTCAACGATGCCGCTGTTGCCATCCAGTGGCTGGTTAATCACGGCTTCCGTGTTGCCTATGTAGATATCGATGTTCATCATGGCGACGGCGTGCAAGATGCCTTTTATGAGAGCGATAAGGTGCTCACGATTTCATTCCATCAAGACGGCCGCACGCTTTTTCCAGGAACCGGCTATGTTGATGAAACCGGGAGAGGGAATGGTGAGGGATACAGCATCAACGTACCTCTGCCAGCCTTCACACATGATGCCGCTTACCTATGGGCCTTCGAAGAAATCGTCCCTGCGAGCCTGGATCAATTTCAAGCAGACATCGTTGTGACGCAGCTGGGAGCGGACACACATTATAAAGACCCATTAGCTCAGCTGATGCTTTCCACTTCAGCGCATGAGGCGCTCTACAAATTGTTGGACCAACACTCGCCGCGCTGGTTGGCGCTCGGAGGGGGAGGGTATGCGGTGGAAGTTGTACCAAGATCTTGGGCGCTTGCCTTCGAAAGAATGTCGGGACAAAGTCTGCCGGATGAATTGCCGCCGAACTACCGGGAGCAATTTGGCGGGGAATGGCTTCGGGATCGCGAGGACGCGCAGATCGACCAGGCTACACGCGATTGGGTGATGAGTCAGGTAATCGACATCGTCGAACAGGTGAAGAAAATCCGCGCCGCTTATGTATAACCTGGCAAGTCGTCCTTCATATTCGGCTATCGAAGAGGTTTACGTCCGAGATGTTCCGTCGGGCGTTCAATAGGAATGCTTGTTGGGGAGATGTTTCGCAGGGGGCTGTCCCTATAAGGGCTATTTTGTGATGTTCCCTCTTCGAGAATGTGAAGGGGCGACTGGCCATGATTGACCCGAAGACATGGGGTAATTGCCGAATATGCTTTATGAAGTCAACAATAGTAGATCTGAAAATATTGTTGGGACAGCCCCTTAACATGACCAGGAGAGACGAGAATCCCCTTGCATTTAATTGGGTAGGATAGTCCACCGTCCGCAGCAGCTAGCACCCTCGGAGGACGAAACTTCTCCTCGCACCAATAGGTAAGGTTCCCACATCACGCAGACGAATGAATACAAAACCCCCCCAGCAAATTTGCAGGAGGTGGCTAGAATCAGGAGATAGCCAGGCTACCCACCCTGATGTTTATTTCTGCATGATCAATTCCGAACCATCGCGGATGTGAGAAGGGATTGGCCTTAATCTCCAAAAGGTAGCCCTTGGGTCGGACGACAATCTGAAGAATTTCTGCACTCCAATGAATCCGCGTTCGTGCCCAGAGTTCTAGATATCGAACTTCCTCTTTCGAATCTGGGGGTACCTGAAGCTCCTCTTTGCTTCTTTGCATGATCATCTCCACTCGAATTCGGAGAACCCGAAGTGGGGCAAAGCTCCTGATCATGAGTTAGGTTCCAACCTCTGTGGCAGTTCGATTCCTCGCTCAAGGCGTAACTGCAGTCTGCTTCTGCCGCGCAAATTTCGCACTGAATCGAGGACATGCATAAACACCCCTGTATATTGGGGTGCTTCTCAACATACCACCATATCTAGCCTAGCACAGATTTGCTAAATTTACCAGGACCAAGTTTTAGAAAATTTATTCTGCAAATTAGCCTGGAGACTTTGGCTCAGCGATGGAACGTAGTGATGAAATGTATATCGCCAACAACGGCTAAACTTCCAAAGAAGGGGGTCGCGGATTTTACTATCTATTCTTGCGTGGACCACGTAATCTCCTTCACCGGAAATTACACAACCCGCGGGATAAACTACGTGCACATCGTATTCACGCGCGCGATTCGATTACTCCAATTTCATTCCCTCGAGACAGGATACGAGCCCTTCCTGAGCGCCTTCCCGTGTGGCAGGGAAAGGCATCCCATTGACCATGAGTGTTTTTGAGTCTTCCACTCGAATCATGATCCCGCGCTGGACGCTCCCGTCTTCGAGGTCTGACCATTCCATACGAATTTCACCTCGCCGTGATGAAATGTATCCTCTGCCTTGGAGAACATGTGAGTTCACTTGCTCAAGCAATTGCCGGGCACCCACTTCGGCAAGAATTTTTGACCGCGGGCTGGCCGTCGTTTGATAGGTAGCAACCGGCGCCGCACTCGGTTCGTTATTGCCTTGGCGTGCGGCTTGAAACGATTCCGCCAACCGCTCGGCGACATCAATCGTTTCAATTGGGTCTTCTGTTTCTTTCTTGCTCCTGCGTTTGATCCACAGGATGATCAGACCCGTGGTGAGGACCAGAATAAGAGCTAATCCGAGAAGACCAATGAGTATTTGATTCATAGATTTACAAAAGTGAGCACGTCTGAATTAGATCCGACTTGGTCTCTCAAAGTAGCCTCTGTTCATCAAATGAAATCGACCTGCACGCGCAAATGGAACGTCTATCGAAATTCGAAATGGACCCTTGGCAACCTACCTGGAGCATGCGCTTGCACGATCGCCGAACAAGGAATGTTCTTCAATTCTAAACGTACCTCCGTTTATTGCAAGCCGCTGCCGAGTGGATTATTTCTTCGCCTTCGTCAAAGCCCCAAATATTGTAGTGCTCACAGAATATACGATCCAATCCATGATCATCGGCATTCAATTGTGTTGCTCGTTAAAGTTGGCTGGAAGGCCCCCACGATTTTATATTATCGAGATAGGTGGGATCATCAAATCGCGCTGGCACAAAGGCCGCCGCATAAGGGGGCAGCGTAGCCCCGGCAATATGGGCCTCCAGGAGCTCACCCGCTGCACACGCGGCCATGAGTCCATAACCCGAAAGGGCTCCCAAAACAAACGCACCCTCCACAGGAAGCGGACCACAAAGCATTCGATTGCCAGGTGTTTTCACATAGTAGCCGCCATCGACAAAAGGTTTCGGCATGTTGTTCACGTAGGCCTTGAGGCCTGGCACCATCGTCACCATGCCGCGCAGTGCGATCTCAGGGAACACCTGCGCGATGGGCATGGGAAATTCTGGTGCGACCGGCTCGGTATCGTATGGCCAGAGCAGAATAATATTTTCACTATCGGGGCCTCCCTCTGAGCGAAGATGGGCCCCAGGCGCGAGAAGGCCAAGCAACACGCGCATATCTTCTTCTCCGGCAAGCAACGTTTGTTCTTCTTCCGTCCAGTTCAAGACCTGAGCATCATCCCAGATTAGTAAAGGTGCATCACGGGGAATAATTCCCAATGTGTCCCGAAAGGAGAGCTTAAGATGCCGTTCGAAAAAAATAGGCAAGCTGTGGCCTAGCAGCGCACTTACCTTTTGAAGACGAGGGCCGGCAGCGTTGACAAACACAGAAGTGCGGATCCTGGATTGGGCATTGTCCTGACGCACGACAACTTCCTGAACTCGATTCCCCTGAGTAGTGATCTCGACGACTTCCGCGTTCATAAAACGCACACCGTGTTCAAGCGCCAGTTCATACAGCAGAATCCCAAGTTGATGCCCGCTGAACCAGCCGCAGCGCCGGGCATGCAGCACGGCGACTGTGGCGCTGCTGAGGTATGGAAACTGAAATTTGATCATTTGAGAATTAAGAATTAGATCGCAGCCCGACAGTTGGTCATTAATATTTTCTGGCGCTGCAGGCTGGTAATGGCTGCTCTCTGCCTGGCGGTGAATGCGAAGGGGTCCGGCGCCAATTTCGCATGTACGCTGGGCCGTGCTCCTAAAATCCGAAATCTTAGCCGCATCTGCAGTGGCATACAGGTATCCGCGGCGATTAAGTCTAAAAATGTTGTTATGTTTTTCAGCTAAATCTTGCATGAGATCGATGCTTCTGTTCATCAATGCGAGCAGGGCTTCATCTCGCCACCAATTGCGATAGGCTTCGGTGGATTTGTCGCTCGTTAGCGCAAGGGGAGATCCGGAATCGAGGAGCAGAATATCTTTGTGGCCGTTTATGGAAAGTGAATACGCAGCAGCTATTCCCGCTATCCCAGCGCCGCAGATTACCACTTCGGCACTCATGGATCCCATCATTACCTAATTTAATCCTCCTTTGGGATTAAGCTCTCGCCAATTGCAGCAGATCCTCGGATCGATCGAAATCGTACCATGAAGGATGGCGGAGGGAAGCTGTCCAACCAGGGCGAGCCTGCAGACGGTTTTAGTAGCCTATCTGGGGGATATCATGCTGGCGTTAAGGATGTTAACTTTCAATCAACCAACGATCAACCTACATTCTCTTTGCAAAAGGAGGGATTCAATTCGAAGCAGGCTAGGATGAACGATAAGTCATGCCAAATTGGACAAAGTAGGATCAAGTGATCGCGAAGAAGAGGAAAAATTAACAACGCGTATCGAATTTTGAATCAAAAGGTTTTTTGAGCAAACATACGGAAACCTAGGGAGTAAATCTATGTGGAATTCAGAGCATCGTCTTCTCACAGCGAAAGAAGCCAGCTTATATCTCGGGATAAGTTTGAGTACTTTAAACAGAGTGGAGAAAGAGGAACTCCTGATTCCTTTCCGAACTCCGGGGGGGCATCGCCGTTACAACCGCAGGATGCTCGATGAATATCTGGAGCAAACGCGCTTTGAGCCCCAGGGCAGTCGCAAGCTGGAAATACAAGTTCTAGAATGAGGGCAACGGACGCCGAGCCCGAATGGAATTTCTTCCCTTATCGCAAAATTAAGCAAGATACCTCGCAACGGTTGGTATTTTCTTGAGGAAGTGCAATGGACACTCGACCCCTTGATCGAAGTAGATTATTAAGGAAACCATCTGGAATTGGGGAGGAAATTCGTCGCGAGCTTGAAAAGCGGGGGCTGCGCGCGCCAAAACTCGGAAAATTTAGATCCGTTTGGCTCAATGAAAATACGAAAGACCCTCAGAGCCTCATCGAAAAATATGGGGTTGCCGAAAAAACCGAACCTCAATTGCATGAACCTCAAGATAATGATTCCCAGCCGACCACTGCTGGGCTGACGGATACGATGGTCGACATTGCGCTGCAGGACACGCCCACGGATGAAGCACAAAGGATAAGCGTTTCCGAGGCAGAAGATGAAATCGAGCAGGAATTGGTCGCTATCCAACATGATCAAGCATCCTCTGAGGACGAAACAATAAGTGCGCCAGATGCATCCGATGATAACCGGAGAGGATTGCCTGAAACCCTGGTTGCCATCCCCGAACATGATGGAGTTCCCACCGAAGAAGAAATAAGCGCGTCGGCAGGAACGGCTGGAAGAGAGAGCAGTGATCCCGAAGCGCAACTCGGCATCCAGAATGATGAACAAGCTCCACATGAAGGTGTCGCAGCTGCGGGGTTCAATGTAAACGGGGATGGAGAGACGAAACCATTGATCCCCGTCAAGGCCCAAGATGGTGTGCTGACCGAAAAAGATCAATTACAGGGGCAGAAGCCAATCGAAAAAGATGACCGTCGGACGGTAGTCGCTCGCCAAGAAGCGGATGCAGATCCAGCTGAAAATGAAATTGCCGACGAAAGCGAAGCAGTCCATCCAGAATCAGAACAACTCCCTGAAACCGAAGAGTTTCCCCAGGCTCAGGAACATATTTCGGATCCCACGCGTGAAACTTCATTGGGATCGCATGCGCGTGAACGATTCGATGAGATCGATAACCCATTTACGATTATCGTCAATAAAAAAGCCCCCTCGAAAGAACCGGAGGAAGATCTCCCGCAAACGGCAGAACTGGACCTGGAAATTCTTGCTCTGCTCGATACGTATCAGAATGTCCAGCTCCCAACGAGCCATGGGAGCGAGGAGCGATCAGAAGTTATCGAAAGCCTGCTCTCTACGGCAGCACACGAACTGCGAACTCCTTTGCAAACGATCACCGGGTTCCTGGAGTTATTGCTCAGCGGAAAAGTTACGGATCCCCAGCAAGTGGAGCAATTCATGCGTATTGCCTACCGCGAGGGGAACTTCCTGGCGGATAGGATCGCAGATATGGAAGCCGCGTCTCAAATCGAGGCTGGAACGCTCAAAATCAATCCCCGCAGCATGGTGCTATCTGAAGTAATTAAATCCAGCCTGCATTCTTTCACCGTTCAGAGCTGGGATCGGGCAATCAGGTATGATGAATCCAATTCTGCCGAGCTCCCTGCAATCTATGCTGATGAGGATCAATTAAAACATGCGCTGATTAATGTCGTTGGGATCGCATTGAAGGCCACTCCCTTTGGCGGGGAAATATTGGTCCGCGTTTTGCATCGGGAGGAAGACCTGCTCGTGCAGGTGATTAGCGGATCGGGCAATTTGCCGGAAGGAATGGAAGATCTGCCGAGTAGGGCGATGGATGAAAATGAAATTATCCCAAAGGGATTGGGCATTTCTGTCGCCGGAAATATTCTCGCCATGCATGGCGGGTCGCTCCAGATCACGGGCTCTTCCGAGGACCTTCTCGTCTTTGAATTGCAGCTGCCGATAAAGCCAAAAACGAAAACCAAAGGAACGATATTGGTTACGGATGACAACCAGCAAACTGCGCAAATGCTGGAAATTGCACTTGAAAAGGAAGGGTATTCAGCGATCGTGGCTTCCAATGGTCTCGAAGCGCTTGAGATTGTCGCCAACGATAGAGTGGATCTGGTAATCCTCGATATTATCCTGCCTGGCATGGATGGATTTGAGGTCTGTTATCGGATGCGCTCCGCGCCGGAAACGGCTTCAATCCCGGTGGTGATTGCGTCGGCAAAAAATAATGCCGAGGATCAGAGCAAAGCATTACGTGTCGGCGCCGATGCCTATTTCCAAAAACCGCTGGTGCTCTCCGAGCTGTTTGGCTCCATTGAAGCTCTTCTCGTACACGCAGGTGACAAACCAATCGATGAATTATCTGCTGCGAGCAGCGGGGAATTTCTTTCCTGACATAATTTTCTCGGGAAAATCTGCTTGTGTAGGCAATGGGGGTTGGATAAGGCTAGTCGAACAAAAGGGGGATTGAAAGTTGCAAACAAACGCACCTCTTTCGAAAGAGGCGCGTTTGTTGCTTAAGCTGCGGGGATACGGCTTGGGGAGGGAAAATTGTTCTGGCCGAGTGAGCGCAGGGTTCCTCAAACCAATAGGGGCTGTCCCAAAAGGGGATAGTAAATCGGCCATTGTTGACTTCTTAAAGATGCTTGGCAATTACCTCATGTATATGGGCAACCGCGAACGAGCTTTCGCTCGCGTTGCCCGTAGGCAGCGTTTTGGGGAAAACGATAATGAATTTGAGTACACTACAAACTGGGCCAAAAGTTTGGGATGCGCAAGGCAATGAAAAACACACCGCTGGAAACAAACCGAGAGAAGAAAGGGTGCATTTGGCTCATCGAACCCTCCTGAGCGGGGGGGTTTGACCATTTAAAATCGTGCGCTCCAGTAGCGGTGCAGAAAAGGGTTAGGCGTGGCGATGAACAGGATACCATCAATAGCGGTAAAATGTTTAGTAGCGGCGTATAGGCTTTGGTAAACAAGCGCGAGAGTGGGTATTGCGATGATGGATGGTTTGGCAATGCAGGGTAAGGTATGTTTGGTCACGGGAGCGACCTCGGGAATTGGTTTAGAGACCGCCCTGGAACTGGCCAGGCAGGGTGCGAGCGTTGTCCTGGTTGGTCGAAACGAGCAGCGCGGTGAAGCGGCACTGCAAAAGGTAAAGAAGGTGGGTGCGTCCGAAAAGGTAAAATACTTTCGCGCAGATCTTTCTTCCCGCGAACAAGTCCGCGCGCTTGCGGACAAATTTGAGGCCAACTTCTTACGCCTGGATGTGTTGGTGAACAACGCGGGTATATTCCTTCTGCGCCGGCAAGTCAACTCGGATGGGCACGAAATGACTCTGGCAAGTAACTACCTGGGTCATTTTCTACTGACCAATCTATTGAAAGAGGTATTAAGTGCGAGCGCGCCAGCGCGGGTGATTAATGTTTCCTCCAGCGCTCATAGCGGTGCACGAATTAATTTCGAGGATCTGCACGCTGCGAAGAACTACAACGCAATGCGCGCCTACGGACAATCGAAACTTGCCAATCTTCTCTTTACCTATGAACTTGACCGTCGCTGGGATTCGAGTGCCGTTAGTGTCAATGCACTGCATCCCGGGTTTGTCTCCACAAACTTGGGAAACGGTAATGGATGGCTGGTCAGCGCGATCGCCCGGTTGATCATGCTTATTGGAAAATCTGCAATAAGTGGGTCGCAAACGACCAATTATTTGGCCACCTCCTCGCAAGTGACCGACGTAAGCGGAAAATACTTTGTGGAGGAACAGGAAGTCCGTTCCTCCCCGACGTCGTATGATCTTGACGTCGCCAGGCGTCTGTGGGAGGTCAGTGAGGAACTGGTAGCCCTGCGGAGCTAGGGGAAATTGTTTCGGAAATCGAGGGGATCAACCAAGGGAGAATCGCGTGCGCCGTGCCTTAATCACGAATCGAATTAAGACAGGAAAAACGATTAGAGTGGGGCGAATGAGGTTCACGCCGCAATCAAAGTCCCTTACTTTAAGACCAGGGCGTTTGAAGGGTTTCTTTATCTGGAGCCGTCCGCATGCCATTCTTCTCGAAGACGAGCAAGGCGTGGTGCGCATCCTTGCGGTGCCCGATCTCACACGACGGTTGCAGTTTATCGCATTTGGTTTCGGCCTGGCAAGCGGTGTGTTGGCATTATTCCTTTCCCGCATGATAAGTCGGGAAGAAGCCTAAGCCGAACCTTTCCCGATGCCGAACGAATTTAAAAAGCGATGCCAGGCACATAAACGATAGCGTAAAAGGAGCGATCCCCATGCCAGATGGTAAATCAAATCACGAAGCGGATGAACACAATGTGAACCCAGCCCGGGCCGTTGATCTTGTCGATAGCACCATGCAACATCTTCTTGATCATGCAGATGTGAAACACGTATTCGGCAGGCCGGTGCAACATGGCGAGATAACCCTTATTCCCGCGGCAGAAGTAACCGTCATGGGAGCATTCGGAGCGGGTTTCGGTGTCGGCGTGGGGATGCAGGAGGAAGCGACGGAAGGTGAAGGCGGCGGAGGAGCAGGTGGGGCAAAAACACTCGCTCGGCCTGTGGCTGTCGTGATCCTATCGCCGGAAGGTGTGCGCGTCGAACCCGTGATCGATCTGACGAAGATCGGTCTGGCCGTCATTACGGCGTGGGGTTTTATGCTCTCGATCATCATGCGCATGCGCAGGCGAAGACCCAGGAAAGTGTAGCGACGATCACGCATCGTTACTCGGATAGCGATTAAGCCGCTCTCTTCGATCGCTTATTCGCTTATCCTTCTGTGGAGCAAGTGCCTCATACTGCTTGACAATCCACGTCTCGCATTGTAGATTTTTGCACAAGTACATAACTTTAGTGATAAAGCCATAGCTGTATACAAGATTGCATCTGCTGTTATTAAGGAAAGGGTATGGTTCAAGAAGAGACTTGGCTGACGGTTAAAGCTGCTTCGGAGAAGCTGGGAGTCCACCCTACGACGTTGCGCCGCTGGGCCAATGCGGGAAATATTCCCGTCATGCTCACCCCGGGCGGTCATCGCCGGTTTTTAGAAAGTGATCTCCTGCAGTTTACGGATGAGCGCCGCAGGCTGAAGGTGGTGGCTGGGTTAGAGAGGCTGTGGGCAGAAAATGCGCTCACAAGAGCGCGTGAGGAAATCGTCAGCCATCAAGGGAAAGATTGGTTCTTGGCATTTGACGAACAAGATCGCGCCCATAAACGCCAATTGGGAAGGCGCATGATGGGGCTGCTTCTGCAATATGTGTCATTGACGGAGGGGGGGGAGGCAATTTTGGAAGAAGCGCGCGCCATTGGCAGCGAACATGCGGAGCATGCGCTTAATTTGGGAATACCTTCCACGGAAGCGCTGCGCGTGGCGATGTTTTTCAGGGACGTGGTTGTGGAAGCGGCGCTGGACTTGCCGGAGACGGCCAATGTGCGGCCCGAAACCAACGTTCTGCTTCTCCGTCGGATAAATACGCTGCTCAACGTCGTGCAACTGGCGATCACCCAGCGTTATGACATGCAGCGCGCGTGATGCTCTCTCGTAGTGCGCTCTTACGGCTCCGTTTTTTCGGTGGAGGGAGTTGGATTGGGGATTTCGCTCATCTTCTTGCGCTAAATTACCGTGATTGATTTTCAAATGGAAGCCTATGCATTCATTACACAGGCATCTGGGGCAATGGATTAATCGGTTCGAGGTCATAGTATAGTTAATTAAGTAGATAACGAGATTGAGATGAGAGATACCTTCCTGCAAAACTCGAATGTGGGAAAAACCTGAGATTTCTTGAGTGTTGAATCGCATGCCAAATTCCACAGAGACGAAGCCCCGCATCAAACGTCACAAAAGCACTCGGATTCAAAAGGAGACCCTCCTTTATTCGAGAATAGTTCCCATCGCATTGGTCATTCTTGTTGTCGCACTTGTAGCAACGCTGGTTATCGTTGGTTTATCTGTTACGGGGGTGATTTAGGAATCCCCTTCACGGATAAACCCTATCTCGGAGTTAATCGTACCCTGGAGGCCCCATGAATATCATATCGCTCCTATCTTCCATTCTGGCGGCTGCCTTTGCGATCGCTGTATTTAATCGCTATCGGCATAGCCGGCGCCTTTTTTTATTGCTATGGGCCTTTGGTCTTTTCTTGTACGGACTGGGAACACTTACGGAGGTCCTCAGCAGCCTCACCTTTAACACCCTCATACTCAAGATTTGGTATTTGTCGGGCGCAATGTTGACCGCGGCCTGGCTCGGTCAGGGGACGATCCAGCTCCTTGTTAGGAAACGCAAGGTGGCCTCCGTGCTTTTGGGCGGACTGATAATCCTCTCGACGGTTTCATTGGTCCTCGTTGCACTGGCTCCAACAACGAGTGCAGCAGCAGGCTACGATATTTCCCAGCCACTCTCATCCCAATATAAGGATATTCTCACCCGCAGCGGGGTTATAGTTTTCCTTACCATCATCCTCAACATATACGGCACAATAGGTTTGGTGGGTGGAGCCATATACTCGGCTTTCATATTCTGGCGGAAGCGCATCCTTGCCAACCGAATGTTGGGGAACGTTCTCATTGCTGCGGGCGCATTAAGCCCGGCCTTGGGAGGATCCTTTTTGAGAGCCGGACTTGCCGATATGTTGTATGCGAGTGAATTTCTGGGTATTATCCTCATGTACGCCGGATTTTTGTTGGCGACACGAAAAGAAAAAGAGCCCGAGGCCGAACCGCAGCCGGTTGCTGGGTAACAACGCGCTGTCCTGATTAACCTTGCGCAGGCTCAAGCGAACGGTTGACTATTTGGCGGAATTAGACAACCCGAGCAAGGTTTGACCTAGTCATGCGCATAGCCAAAATAAACATCAAACCATACAGCAGCGCGGCGATGGAATAAAGCCCCGAAATGCGAATGAGTGGAATCAGTCCGAACGCAAGGATGGGTCCGATGGCGCTCATCAAATCGCCGACGGTAAACAATACGCCAAGCCTTCTGCCGCGCTTGCGCTCACTGCCAAGATCCCCGGCTAAAGTTGTTGAAAGACCTTGATTACTGCCGCTGGTGAAGGCGGTCAGAGGCAAGCCCAGAGCAATTGTCGGGGGGGACCCAACGGCAAGCAACCCAAACCCGGCAATCCCCGGAAGGAGACCCCGTGCAACAATTTTCCAGCGGCTAATGGCGCGATCCGATAAGATGCCTGAGATAGGTGCGGAGAGCATCGAAATCAAGGTGGCCAGCCCCAGACCAATTCCCGTTAGCGTAGCCACACCCATCGAGCGCTCACCAAATTGAACAGGATCACCAAGCTGCTGCGCGAGAAACAAACCAAAAGTCGCGGTGAGCATGCCCGGAATGACAAGGCGATTAACCCCATGCAATGCGGTGGCATAGGCAAACTGTTTGCGCTGCGAGGTGGTTTGTGAAGCTTCCTTTTTCCTGACGTCGGTCGGCGGACTCTCTTCGCCGAGCCGTTTTGCGCGCGTATCCGGGAGAAAAGCGAGGGCGAATAGCGCGCCAAAGAGGGCTAACCCAGATTGCAGTTTCATCGCTGCCGCAAAGCCAATGAGGTCCGTTAGCAGTCCACCGGTGAATGCGCCGCTGGCGGCACCCAAAAAGAACGCGATTTGATACATGCCAACCCAACGGCCTCGATTGGAGTCATCGGTTAAATCTAAAAGAATAGTGTTTCCGCCCACCCATATTCCTGCCCATGCGAGACCCCATAACAAGCGGCCAAACAGCAGCGGCCAAAATCCCTGGGTAGCGCCATAAATTGCCGTGGAAAGTGCGCCAAGGAAGAGCGCCGTCACAAAAATGGGTTTTCGCCGCCAACGGTCATAGGCGAGCCCCATGGGGCCATTGAGCAATAAACGAATCCATCGGTTGGCAGAAAGGAGGATCCCCACCGCGGCAAAAGTTACATTTGCATCTGCAGTATGCGTTGGCAGGACAGTATAGAGCGCGGAATCACCAAGAAGTGAGAGGCCTGTGCCGACCCCGATTGAAATCAATACACGCAGCGGTGGAGAATTCTTCGCTGGCACGCCTAACCTCCTGCTGATGCCTTACAAAGGGTTGGGATCTCGGTGAGGGCGGTTGCTCAATGCAACTTGCTGCCGTGTGCGCTTATTGGCAGCATAGGTGATCTGTTTACAGGAGTTTGGGCGCCCGCCCCGAGCTTTTCGCAGCTTTAGCTCGCGATGCTCCTACGTCCAACTCCTAAGGAGTAAACATCACACATCACAGGGTAAGAGCGACCCACGACATAGCTAGCGGAAGATGGCATCGATCGGCAGATAAAGGATTGCAGCGATCACGGCTGCGCCAGGAATCGTGATCACCCACGTCACCAGCATCTCCTGGCCAACTTGCCAGCGAACTTTGGATATTCGTTCCGCTGCTCCAGCACCCATAATCGATGATCCAACAACTTGAGTCGTGCTTACGGGGCCGCCGAGAAGGGCCGCACTGAGGATCACCGCCGCCGAAGCGGCTTGGGATGTGAAGGCGTGGATTGGCCGGATCTTGTATATTCTTTCCCCCAATGTGCGAATGAGCCGCCACCCCCCAAACATGGTTCCCAATGCGATGGCGGCGGCGCTGATTGTGATCACCCAGAGCGGCACCTCAAAACTGGACTGAAAACCCGTGACGACCAATCCCATGGTGATCACCCCCATTGTTTTCTGAGCGTCATTCGAACCATGGGCCAGTGACAGGCCCAAGGAAGTCACAATCTGAGAGCGTTTGAAGAAGGTATTTACTCGAGGTGTGGATCCTTGGAGGAGAAACCGCAGAATGCGCATAATGAGGAAGCCTGCAACCAGCCCGGCGACGGGGGAGATCAACAATGCGGCAATGACTTTAATCAATCCCGGTTTTTGCACGATAGCAAAGCCATAGGCCAGGATTGATGATCCAAGCAATCCACCGATCAGCGCGTGCGAAGAAGAAGAGGGAATTGCCAGCAACCAGGTGATGATATTCCACACAATCGCGGCGACGACAGCAGCGAGGATTACGGAGCCGGATATCGCCGCCGGCTCGATGATGTCTTTTCCAATGGTTGTCGCAACGGCCACGCCAAAGAGGAAGGGCGCGATAAAATGAGCGATCGCCGCCATGAGCAGTGCCTTTCTCGGACCCATCGCACGCGAAGAAATGACCGTTGCCACGATGTTCGAGGAATCATGGAACCCGTTGAGGAAGTCAAAGATCAAGGCCGATCCAACCAGAAATGGTAGTATTTCCATCCGCCACCGTTTATTCTGTGGTCAAATTGTGCTTCGTGTCGATCCGCAAACAGCCAATCATTTTCTCAACTCCTTATTCTAGTCGAAAATGGTCGTGATCGATTAAGCGTCAAAAAGGGAATGGGTTATACGGAAACCCATGTTTGCCAAAGGGAACGAGACACGAAGTCGAAAAGAATGCAGGCTTTTCAATTCCCAAAGGCTTCGCTGAGCATCGCATCGATGAGGTCCCTGCGCGGAAGAAGCACCGCCGCCCCTGTACCGGGGACTCGAAATCCTTCGGTCATGTTCTGATTAATACTGAATTGGCGTATGTTTGCGGGATTAGTCGCCAGAGAGGCCGCCAGCGGGATCAATTCAATTAAATCATCCAGGCGCATATCGGTAGCGAAGGTGTGACGAAAGAGATCGAATAATTCGGGGACTTTGTCCAATCCATCGATCTGGATAACTTTCGATGTCATCGCGCGAACCACCTCTTGCTGACGGCGCAGCCTGTCAAAATCGGAACTTCTTTTGCGCATTCGCACATAACAAAGCGCCGTGAAGCCGTCCATGGAATAGGTGCCCTGCCCGTAACTGTAATAGGTACCCCCACATTCATCGTACAGGTTTCCTGTGGATTGAACGTCGATCCCGCCCAGGAGGTCGACGGCTTGGCTGAGGCCGGTGAACTGCACTCGCACCCAATGCTGGAGAGGGATGCCAAAATTGTAAAGCACCGTGTTGGCGATCATTTCAAAGCCGCCCCTGGGTTCAGCTGTATTGATACGGCCGACCTTCCATCCCGGTATGTAGACATAAAGATCGCGCGGGATGGAAAGCAGAGTCGCGCTTCCCTCTGCGGGATTGAGCGAGGCAATCATCAAGGTGTCCGTGCGGTAACCGGCCAAATTGGGCCGCTTGTCCGATCCAAGCAAAATGATATTCACCGTATCTGGCGCGAAGATAATGGGATCTACTGGAGGAGGGATATCGATTGCCGAGTCAGCCGAAGGACCGGGAAATGTGGCGGTCGGCAGCGGGGATGACGTCGCTGAGGGCACAGGAGTGCTCGTTGGAGCAGGGGTGGAGGTTGATGTTGATGTTGGCTTTGGTGTCCGAGTGAATGGTAATGTGGGAGTTGCAGGTGGTGGACTTGGCGATTCCAATCTGGCGTTCGGGGGTGAACATGCTGAAAGAACGAAGCTGGCAATCGCAACAAGGAGGAAGCTTAGGTTCCGTTTCATCTGCTCTCTTTTCAACGCATCACAACCCGGCTTGAAGCATAATTCAGTTGAAGCATATGCACCAATAGCTCAAAACGGCTATCTTAATCGTTTGTGTTCGTGATTGCCAGGCCTGGTGGGCGCTGCTGCTGATCCATCAAAAGCTGGTTTCCTGAGGCCGCAGCCATTAAAATACTGGACACTACGCTGAAAGGATGGTTACCATGGAATGGCTCACGGATCCCCAGACCTGGATTGCTCTGCTGACCCTTACGGCACTTGAAATCGTCCTGGGCATCGACAACATCATTTTTATTTCTATTCTTGCGGAGAAACTACCGGAGGATCAGGTGGATCGTGGACGCCAAGTCGGATTGCTCATGGCAATGGTCACACGCATACTTTTGCTGCTATCACTGGCCTGGTTGATCAGGCTTACTGCCCCGCTCTTCGAAATTCTAGGGCACGCCATCTCCGGAAGAGACATCATGCTCATTGCTGGCGGATTGTTTCTTCTGGGCAAGAGTACGCTAGAAATCCACGACAAACTGGAAGCCAAAGAAGTGCAAAGCACAGTTCAAAAAAGCGCATCTTTCAGGAGTGTGATCATTCAGATCATGCTGCTGGATATCGTATTTTCAATTGACTCTGTGATCACGGCAATCGGGATGGCCAACCTCCTCGGGGTGATGATCACGGCGGTGGTAATCGCGGTTCTGGTGATGCTCTTCGCAGCTGGGCCGATCAGCAAATTCGTAAGTCAGCGTCCGACGATTAAAATCTTGGCGCTGAGTTTTCTGCTGCTCATAGGTATATCTCTGGTTGCCGAAGGTCTCGCGTTTACTATTCCCAAGGGTTATATCTACTTCGCCATGGCGTTTTCGTTGCTCGTCGAGCTGCTTAATATGCGCTTGCGTCCCACAGGGACTGCGCCGGTTCAACTCCGTCAGTCCTATGTTTCTATGCCCAAAAAGGATGAGCTCAGCGAATGAATAGGAACTTCGAGGACAGCATCTAACAGGTTCTTAATGGATTCTCATTCAACCTCAGCCTTTCGATCCTGGATGCGTGGGGCGGGAACAGGCCTTCCCATCATTCTGGGTTACCTTCCCATTGGTTTCGCTTTTGGCGTGCTTTCACAAAAGTCGGGTCTTTCCAACGCCAATACACTTTTCCTTTCGCTGATCGTATATGCGGGCTCTTCTCAGTTAATTGCCGTGAGTCTATTTGCCGGTGGCGCGCCGGCACTCTCCATCATCATCACCACCTTTATCGTGAATTTGCGTCACCTATTAATGTCGGCTTCGCTGGCGCCATACCTCGCCCGCTGGCGAAAATCGGCCCTCGCCGCATTCGCCTACCAGCTCACGGACGAAACTTTTGCACTGCATTCCGTGCGATTTGCTTCAGGAGTGCCGGCGCAGGCGGAGGTCTTCGGCTTAAATGCTGCTGTTCAGGTTGGTTGGGTCTTTGGAACCTGGCTAGGGCTCATAGCTGGGCAGTATGTGCCTGATGTGAAACCCTTCGCGCTAGATTATGCCCTGCCGGCGATGTTTCTGGCGTTGCTGATATTATTTCTTCGAGACAAACTTCAAGTCGTCGTTGCTGTTTTTGCTGGATTGCTGTCTGTTAGCCTTTTGCTTTCCGGCGTCAATCAATGGAACGTTCTCCTGGCTGCCCTTGTGGCGGCTATTCTGGGTGTGGGATTGGAACAATGGATCAAGAAGCCGTCTTCCTGACAATCTTGGGCATGGGCTTGGTCACTTATCTGCCGCGCGTGCTGCCTGTGGTGCTGCTATCATCAAAATCCATTCCCCCAATCTTAGAATCGTGGCTGCAACTTGTTCCTGTGGCTGTACTGGCGGCATTGGTCGCCCCGTCGTTGTTGGTTGAAGATGCACAGCTTGCGCTGCATTCTGATAATTTGTTCCTCTGGGCATCTTTTCCGACCTTGTTTGTGGCATGGCGTACGAAAAGTCTTTTTGCTTCCGTCGTAGTAGGGATGAGTGTTGTAGCGCTTGCGCGCGCACTGCTTGGCTAGTTGTCCTACAGCATCGAATTTCCTCAATCCTGGTCGCATTGCCCAAACCGCGAATTTGATTCGATGGGCGCGCTCGCTGACTAGAAGGGAATGATCTAGGTGCTTATCCTCAGCGGTTAATTGATCTCACATCGATGCTTCGGTGGATGGGGTCACTCCAGAGAGAATCGCTCTGAAATAAATGTTTTGGGGTGCACAAGCTCTGCTTGTACACTGCGGAAACGAAGGCCTGAGCTGTGCTCAGGTACCGCACTCCCGAGGCAAAGACTCCCGGCGCTGTGCATTTCTGCGACGAAATCCGCGTTTGGGTCAAACGCGGCCGGTTCCCCGTCCACCTGAGGGTGTTGCTGGCCTTGTCGAAAACCAGCCGCATCAAAGAGTTGAAAAATGTGTGACGATCTGTCGGAACCATGGGTCCCTTTGTTTTTATTTGGCGAAGAGGAATACCCGAAAACACGTTATTCTTAAACCCGTCCTATGCAACAGTCTTGAAAACCAATTTTTTCAGCAATCGTTATATATCGAACCTAGATTGCAATAGAATTACGGGGACACTCGTCGAAATTCTCGATTTAGGAGGTCCATGTGACGGCAAAAATCCTCATCGGCCCCTCCGCTTCAGGAAAAACGCGCTATTGTATTCAACGTATCCTTGAAATTCTTCAAGAAATAGCCCTCGGCCCCGTTTGGGTCATTGTCCCCGATCAGCTGCAAGCCTATGCTTTCCGCGGCAGGTTAAGCGCCGAAGGCGGCGCGATGGGCGTTCACATCGGCACATTTGGAGACCTTTACCGTGAAATTCTCTGGCAGGCCGATCGGCCCGTTCCTGTTGCTACCGAACCTATGATCCAACGTTTTCTTCAAGATGGAGTGCGCAGAGTCGCGGCGCAGGGCGGATTTGGTTATTACGGTCCCATTGTGGGGATGCCTGGATTCCTGCGCATACTTGCCGCGACGATCAATGAATTGAAACTGGCTCGAATTTGGCCCGAAAAATTTGAGGAATGGTCAAAAACCCAGCCCGAGGGGCTGGCCGAAATTGCGCGCGTTTATGTCGGGCACCAAGCCCTTCTTCAAGAATTAGGCTGGGCAGACAGTGCCGGCGTGAGTTGGCTGGCCACGGAGAGTTTAGAAAACGATCCAACCTTGCTCAGCGATTGGCCTCTACTTGTAGTGGATGGGTTTGATTCATACAACGGTGCACAAAGGGCAGCCTTGCGCTTGCTCGGCGAACGTTCGCAAGAATTGCTGATTACGCTTCCGGGTCGCAACCCTATGGATCGCGTTGCTCATCGGCGTTTCGCGCGCTCCCTGGCGCAATTGCGATCCGATTGGGAATTGGAGGTGGAATACCTCCCCGAAACTACGCATCTTCCTGATCCCCTGGCACATCTGGAGCGGACGCTATTTAAGGCTAAAACCCAAAAAATCCCCCGAGGCGATCAAGTGATGATGCTCGAAGTTCGCTCGCCGCGCGAGGAGTCTCGCGAGGCACTGCGCTGGATTAAATCCCTTATTCTTCGCAACGGCCTCCTGCCGCATGAATGCGCCATTGTCACCCCAGACCCCGAAAGATACCGCGCCTTTCTCCGCGAAGCCGGGGTTGAATTTGGGGTGCCCCTGCGCTTTACCCATGGAGAATCCCTCGCTTCTTCTCCTGCAATCGCCGCCCTGCTCGACCTTCTGGCGTTGCCTTTGGCGGATTTTCCGAGGAGATTGACTCTAGAAGCCGTGCGCGCGCCTTATTTCGATCTCACTGAATTTGGCTTATCCCGGGAAGATGCGTATCCGCTAGAGGTCCTTAGCAGGCAGGGGCTCGTGATTCAAGGGCTCGCCCAGTGGGAAGAAGCGCTCACGGGTCTCGGACAGGTTGCGGATCAACAAGCAATCAATGAAGGCGCACATGAACTATGGGAAGGTTTGCATACTTTCGCCAAGCGATTAAGGATGCCGGACGAAGCTTCGACCCAGCAGTGGGTGAGGTGGCTTGAAGATCTGCTCGTTGACATTCGTTATCTTCAGGTGGATCAATCTGCAGGTGACGAGGCTTCTTTCTTGGGTTTGCGAAATGTCTTGCGCGCCCTGGTACTGGGTGAGGCGGTCGCCGGAGAGAAGCCGATGCGTGCACATGGGTTTATGCGCATGCTCAGATCCGCCCTGGAAGCAGCGAACTATCAAGAGCGCGTGAATTGGACAGAATCCATGGTTTTAGTACTCAGAGTTCTTGAAGCGCGTGGGCTACGTTATAAAGCCGTCGCCGTTCTGGGATTGTCGGAAGGCCTCTTTCCTGAAGTGGAGCGCGAAGATCCTTTCTTGCGCGACAAAATGCGTGAATCTTTGGGGTTGGAAAAGCGGTTGCAGAGAGAACAAGCCGGTCTTTTTTACCAGGTGATCACACGCGCGGATGACTATCTGCTGCTGACGCGACCCACGCTCGCGGATGATGGTGAGCGCTGGGAGTCGTCACCATTCTGGGTCGCCGTAGAAGCGCTTTTTGAGGAGGATCCCAAACTCCTACGCCTCGGAGCGCCGCGGGCGATGGCAGATGCTGCATCGGGGGAGGAGGCCCTGTATTGGGCTGTCCGTCGCAAGGCGCTGCCATCAACTTATGCCCAAGACCTGCTCAAGCGATGGAATTATTTGCAAGATGTTGCTGAAATGCTTGCTGCGCGCCAGGCGAAAAAGGCAGCGGGACCCTTCGAAGGGGTCATAAGAGAAATTTCTTCACTATTAGGCGTTCGCTACGGCCCCGAGCATTTGTGGAGCTCGAGCCGGCTCGAAAAATATACTGCCTGTCCGCAGCGGTTTTATGTTGAATCTGTGCTTGAGCTTGAGACAAAGGATGCACCGGAATACGGAGTCAGCGCGGCCCAACTCGGCCTCATGTTGCATGAGGTCCTGGAACAATATTATCGGGAGACTACCGAACCTGAAAAGGACATGCAACGCCTCGCAGCAACTGCAGCGGAAATCTTCGCCGATGCCCCAGAGCGATACGAATTTCGTCCTTCGGCATTATGGGAGATAGAGCAGGAGCAATTTATCCAGGCGCTGACGAAGACGGTTCTCGAACTCGAGGAAATCGAGGGAGATTGGAAACCGATGGCCTTCGAAAGGGCATTTGGGCTGTCGGGCGAAGAAGCGCTCGTGATGAAAATTAATGGAGAAAGCATCCTCATCCGCGGGTTGATCGATCGCTTGGATCAGCGCGCGGATGGTCAATTGAGGATCGTAGATTATAAAACCGGATCCACGCAGCTCGACAAAAAGGATTTGGTGATCGGCCATCGGCTGCAGCTTCCCATCTATGCTTTGGCTGCCAGAGATGCTCTTCATTTGGGCAACCCGACGGAGGGCTTTTACTGGGGAATTTTGAAAGCTCGCGCGGGGAATCTTCGCTTAAGTACATTTGAAGCTGAGCATCATGGAAAATCATATAGTGGCCCTGAGGGTGCGATTGAGCTGGCGACAGAACACGTGCGTGCGGTCGTTCACGGTGTACGCGCAGGTCAATTTCCCCCCATTCCACCACGAGGAGGTTGTCCCGAGTACTGCGCCGCGGCCTCCTGGTGTTGGCGCTATACGCCACGGAGATGGTAGTAGTGTGTAAGCCAAGTGCGGCAGCGGATTGGATGGAGGCATTCGAGTTTGGTTCCTAAAAGCAGAGTACAACCCCTGCAATTGACACCACAGCAGCAGGACGCGGTGCACGATTTCGAGCGCGATGTGCTTATCACCGCAGGTGCGGGGAGTGGAAAAACGCTCACTCTCGTCGCCTGTTACATTAAACTGCTCTCCCAGGGTTTCACGCCACGCCAGATTGCGGCGATTACTTTCACAGAGAAGGCTGCGCGAGAAATGCGCAATCGCGTGCGCAACGAAGTCTCCTCGCAGGCTCACAATGCTAAATCCCAGGATGAGCGCCTGCGCTGGGAGGCGATCGAAGCGCAGATGGATGCAGCCAGGATCGGGACCATCCACAGCCTGTGTGCGGAAATTCTGCGATCTCATCCCGCGGAAGCGGGTATCGATCCCGGTTTCGAGGTGATCGAGGAGGGCATTGGAGCGACGTTAAAAGCGCGCGCGGTAGATGACGCGCTCGCCTGGGCAGCAGGGGAAACCTTAATCGCACCGATCTTCCTTCAATTTACCGCAAATCATCTAGGACGGATTCTGAGCAGCATGCTGAATCGACGCCTCGATGCTTCGCCCTTATTCGAGGATAGTGCGGCACTCACCAGAGGGGAAGACAAAATTCGAGAGGCCCTACTTGCCTACCTTAACAATCCAGAAAATGTAGATGCCATACGCCAATTAAGTGTGATGCAGAGGGCGAAAACCCTGGCGCAGGACGCTGGTGAAACCATTGCTGCCCGAGTGGTGGAGCTCGTCGAAGAATGGCCTGATCTCTCGACAAGAGCTACGGCGAACGAAGTTTTTCTAACCGCGCGAGCGCTTTTCGCTATCCGACGCAAGCGATTGAATTTGCAAGGTGGCAAGGTGGTTAGCCAGGCAAAGGAACTCCTGCGCCTGCTTCAATCCGTCTATGATCAGCAGCTTAATCCCTGGCTGGGGGGCAAGAAGAGCACCGATCGCCCGCCTGCGGAGGAAGTTGAGCAATCATTTCGCAAAAGCCTTCCACTGCTTAAGTCGCTCTACGATTACGCACTGGACGCTTATCGGCAGGGACTCGACCTGCGTTATGCACTCGATTTCGATGATCTAGAGCACAAGGCACTCGAAATCCTGGATAACGCGGCGATACGCGAGATCTGGCAGACGAATTTAAAAGCTATCCTGGTGGACGAATTTCAAGACACCAACCATCGACAGCAAATGATCGTGAACCAGCTGCGGGGAGCGCCGGGAGGTCTGATTGTGGTGGGCGATGCTCGTCAAAGTATCTACCGTTTTCGTGGAGCAGACGTTACCGTCTTTCGCATGATGCAAAACGAGATGAGTGAAAACGACGGCAAAATGGTGGAATTGGATCTCAGCTTTCGCGCCCATGCGCAGTTGTCCAAGCTTTTGGACGATCTTCTTCAACCGATCTTCAAACTCGAGAAGGGAGCGCTTTTCAATATTCCCTTCACCGCACTGCGATCCTTCCGCAAAAAACCGAGGCAAGGCGTACTACCACCCTTTGTCGAAATCCACACCGGCGTTGCAGAGACCACAGACGAGGCGCGTCCTATTGCAGCACGCGCGCTGGTTGGGCGTCTGATCGAACTGCACCAGCAAGGTCAGATTAAGGAATGGGATGAAGTCGCCCTGCTTTTTCGAGCTTCCACTGGATTTGGAACCTATGAAGATGAGCTTGAAGCGGCGGGCATTCCTTTTGTGACCATTGCCGGACGAGGTTTCTACAATCGCCCTGAGGTACGTGATGTGCTCAATATGCTGCGTGCGCTCGCAGATCCGCTGGATGACCTCGCGCTCGCCGGGCTGCTGCGTTCGCCCGCATTTGGATTGAGTGACAGTGCCCTATACAAGCTTCGCTGGCGTGAAGATCTCCCGACCCCCTTGTGGGGTTCGCTGCGGGGTGATCTTTCACTTTTGAACGAAACTGACCGGGAGCATGCTGAGCGTGCGGTGGAAATTTTGGAGGATTTGATCCCTAAAGTGGATCGACTTCCTATCGCAGTCTTGCTCAGCGCGTTGGTAAACAAGACCGATTATCGATCGCTGCTCGCCGCATCTCACAGTCGACTTTTGCACAACCTCGACAAATTGATCCTGGATGCCCACCGCAGTGGATTGGTGCGCGTGCGCGCGTTCCTCGAGTATATCCAATCATTGCGCGATGTGGGGGCCAGAGAAGGCGAAGCGCCGGTGGAGGAAAGCGGCGCCGTTCGCCTAATGACGATTCATAAGGCAAAAGGTCTTGAATTTCCGTTCGTTGTTTTGGCCGACGCGGCACGCAGTCCGAGAAGGAATTCCGAGGTGGTCTATCTGCTGCCCGATACGGGTGTAGCTGTGATCCCCAACCGCCTTGAGGGCGCCCCCCTGATCACGCGCTATGCCCAGCACCTTAATCAACTGGAGACTGATGCGGAAGAAGTGCGATTGTTGTACGTGGCTTTGACGCGCACGGCGGAGAAGCTGCTCATCAGTGGACATGTTGTGCAAAAAAAGAAGAGTTGGCAAACACGCGGCTGGTTGAAGGAATTGCTCGAGGTGATTGGGCTTGATCTTTCTTCCCCCAGTGACGAAATCGCGTTATCAAGTGGTGAGATCATAAGCTACCATGCCAGCACCGCGGAACTTGTGGTGCAGCCCATTTCTCAACAGCAGATCGAGTGGCCGATCTCGTCAGAGAAGCAGCTCTACAAAACCCTGGTGCATGGCACCATTGGCGAGGCAGATCCTGAGAGAGAGCGCGATATAGCTCGCGATTGGCGCGCCACAGGGAGAGGGGTTCGTGCACCTGCGATTGCGGTAGGAAAAATGGTGCATGAAGCGATTCGTCGCTGGAAATTTCCACCCGATCCCTCACTGGACGCCTATCTGCAGGCGTTTGCTCTACGTGAGGGGCTTGTTGATGAAGGGCAGCGCAGAAGAGCTGTTGAGGAGAGCAAGGATCTGCTACGCCGATTTTGGGAGGATGGGCGCCGGAAAGAAATTGAAAATGCAAAGAGGCGTTACCATGAACTCCCCTTCAGCAGGCCGCTTCCCGATGGAAAGCAGGCGATCGGCGTGATCGATCTTCTTTACGAAGATGATCGCGGCTGGACGCTGATTGATTTTAAAACAGACGCACTCTCCAACGAGGAGTCGCTGCAAGCGATTCTTGAGAGAGAGCACAAGCCACAAGTGATGCGCTATGAACGCGCGGTTAAACAGTTCTTGCAAACGGATGCGCGCGTGATGGTGTGTTATCTAGACTTCCAAAATGGTGTACGTTGGGTAAACGTGCGTTAAAATCCAGATACCTTATGTGCCGCCATTGATTAACTAGCACGGATGTGCTATCCTGCGATGCTTGTGCCCCAGTCGAAAGAAACAGCATGAAACTCCTGCATACCTCTGATCTGCAACTGGATGCCCCCTTCACTTTTCTTGGCGTGCTGGGGCAGGATCACCGCGAGCAGTTACGCGAGACTTTTGCTGCCATCCTGGCATTGGCGGAGCGAGAAGATTACCAAATGCTGTTGATCGCCGGTGACCTATTCGACAGCAACCGGCCCATGCAGCGCACAATAGATCAGGTCGTGCGCGGGTTGAGGAGCTTGTCAATCCCGGTGTGTATCCTCCCGGGCAATCATGATCCTTACAATAAAAAATCAATCTACCGCAAGATGAATTTCCCAGCGAACGTCACCATTTTTGGCGATGCAGTGCAGCGCATGTCCTTCCCCAAACTCGATCTCACCGTCTATGCGAATGCCATTCTTCGGATGGATAGCTATGAGAGCCCAATGGAGAACATCAAAGCGACGGGCGACTCGCGTTGGCATGTTGCCATGGCGCATGGCAATCTGGTGACCGGGGTTGTAAAGGATCCAAAACGACCGATCAGCGAGCAGGAAATTGCTGAAAGCGGGATGGATTATGTTGCGCTCGGTGATTGGCATGGCTATGCAGATTATTCCCAGGGCGATGTACGCGCCGCATACAGTGGGTCTCCTGAGCCGCTGGCTTTTGATCAAACCAGCAGTGGTTACATTGCCAGCGTGACGCTGGTTGATCATTCTGTAAAAGTGGAGAAGATCGCCGTCGGCCGCATCCGGGCCCATCAACTCGAGGTGGATGTCTCCGGCAAGACTCAAGCGGAGATCACGGACATAATCCTGGAGCAGGTGCAGCCTGAGATGATGCTTGAGATTGTGCTGAAAGGGCTGCATGAGGTGGGGACGATCATCGACCCCTTGCATATTCAGGAGACCATTGCAACGCATGTTTACGCCGCACGCGTGCGTGACCAATCGCATGTGCAACTGGAGGATCTATCCGCTGCCGATTACCCCGAGGAACACGTCATTGGCAAATTCATCCATTCCATGCACGCGCGCATACGGTTAGCTCAAGACGACGTCGAGCGCTCGCGAGCGGAGCATGCGCTGCAGATTGGCGTGGCGCTTCTCGAAGGCAAGGATGTGATCTAATGCGTTTGGTAAGCATAAGCCTGAAGCATTTTCGACGCTTCGATGATTTGCATGTTGAATTTTCTCCAGGCTTGAATGTGGTTAAAGGACCAAACGAAGCCGGCAAGAGCACTTTGCACGACGCCATTGTGCTGGGTTTCTTTGATCGGCCTACAGGTAAGCTGAAGGAGCAGGATTACGCGCAATGGGGCAGTGATGTGCTTTATAAAATCGTCCTGACCTACGCCCTTGCGAATGGGGAAGAATTTGTCCTGCATAAGGATTACGAGGCGCAGACCATTGCACTACTTGGTTCAGAATTCAGAGAGACCACATGGTCAAAGATCCAGGCGGCTCTGGAAACTGGATTAGGAACCACTTCGCAGAAGCTCTTCTTGAGTACAGCTTGTCTGCGGCAGGACGAGATGTTGAATTTGGCAACAGGTCGCCGGGAAATATCAACCCAGTTGCAATCGATTGTCACGGGACCGGAAGCGGAAGTGGAGGCTGTCCTCGCCAAGCTCAGGAATGAAATTGCGGTGTTCGAACGCGGTTGGAAGACACTTGCGCCCCGCAACCCTGGCCCGGTCAAGCGCGCCATGGACAAACTGGAAGAAGTTGAAGAGGAGATCGCTCGCGTGCGTCCCAACATCCTGGGCCAGGAGAGGGCGGAAGAGGAAATTACGGCGCATAAGGATCGGCTGTTCGTTGTTGAACAGGATTTGCGCACAAGGGAAGACCTGCAAGCGCGCCATCGAGAGCGCGGCGTGCTCATTGAACGGTTGAGTTTGGAGCAGAAAGAGGAGAGGGAGCTTGAGGAGCGGCTGGATAAGGTTCAGGCTGCTGTGCAGGAGAAACAAAGGACCGAGAATGGACTCAGCGAGTTATCCGCCCTTGCCGATCTTTCTGACACACAGCGCCAAGCGCTGCGTGATGCAGAGCAAAATATTAAAACCCGCATGGCAAAAGCAGAAGTGCGCCAGCAGGATCTTAAGCAGCTGGAGGATAATAGGGATTTCAATATTCGGCCAAAGGCGAGTAAGAAATGGATCGCTCCAGCTGCCATTGTCGGCGGATTGATGGCCCTCAGCGGACTTCTCTTGCCCATTTCTGAGGTGATTGCCCAAATAATGCTCGTTGCAGGAGGGCTGCTCGTCATCACTGCGGGCATCGGCCTGGTGCGCCTCCAATCGGATTCTGGGCGTAGTGTACGGCTGCGGGAAGAGCAGTTCGAAGAAGCCGGCGAGCGTGTCCGAGCAGGAAAGGAGGGTATTGAACAAGCGGAACATGCGCTGGCTGAAATTCTCGAAACACTTGGATTCAACACCTGGGAGGAGTACCAGGCGGGGACGGAGCGCATGCGGACTTTACAGCATGAGGCTGAATCTGCGGCGCGGACCCTGGAGGCGCTGCTGAGCGCGGGTGAGACGAGGCAAGATCTAGAAGAGAAACGAAAAGGGGTGAGCAGAAAGCGCCGGGATAGCGACGAGAAGCTTAAAGACCTGGCCGATGCACCAGAACTGAGTGCTCAGGAGTATCAGGAATTGGTCAACAAGCTTGAGGATCTTACTGCAGAGGAGAAAACGCTCAAGGACCAAATCCTGCGGGTGGAGGCCATCCTTGAGAGCAGCAGCGATACGATAGAAGACCTGCAGCGCCTGGAGGAGCGCCGTGCGGCGCATGGGCGCAATTTGGAGCACGTCCGCGAACGTGTGGCAATTTATCGATTGGTATTGGAGGGGGTTGAAGAGGCGCGCAGTGATACCTTGCGTACGGCACAAGACGAGTTGCAGCCACGCCTTGGCAGTTACCTTAAACGACTAACTAATGGGCGTTACGATCAGGCAACTGTTGGTGATGACTTGGGGATCCAGATCATCCATGTGAGCAAAAGTGAACCAATTGAGGTAAGCGAGCTAAGCCGCGGGACGCAAGATCAGGTTTATTTTGCCGCCCGTCTGGCGCTGGCGGACCTGGTTTTTCACGGAGCAAAGCCGCCATTGCTGCTGGATGACCCGTTTGTAAAATTTGATCCCCAGCGTCGAGATGCGGCCCTCGAGCTCTGCAAAGACATCGCTGCCGAGGGACAGATCATCCTCTTTACCCACCATGACGAATACGATCGCTACGCGGACAACCTGATCACCCTATCGTGATATGAGGCGGGCCCGGATTATTTGGCCTTCGCAGGTTCGTTTGGGGCGGCATTATCACCTTGGTTATCCGCTCCTTCCGCAGCTGGAGTGGCCATGTTCTGCGCCTGAATGAGATCCTTGTCCACACGGCGCAGGTTTTTCTTCAAACCTCGGATTTCCATCCGTTTGCGCAGACTGGAAGGCGCAGAAACGAGAACCCCAATCAGGATGCCAATCGAGAGGGTGATCAAAAGCACCAGGGCAAGCGATCCGCTCAACTCCCAGGTCAGAAATTTTACATCGATCGTCCTAAAATTTTGGACCGCAAAGGTGGTGACCAAAGTCGCCAAGAGCAGGGCTAGAATAAGAAAAAATCGCATGGGGGAATCTCCCACTTTCGCTCGAACTAGATCAATGCTTTTGGTGTTTCCCGGATAGGTGAATTGCTGACCATAATCATAACATTGCCCAGATAAACGAGAAAACGCTGAATTATTCGAAGAGGCGTAGGAAACGGTAACCCACTAATTCCGCTCTTTGCTGTGGTTACCCTCCGGATCCCTACTCTGTCAAGCCGTGATAAATATAGCGCTCATATTTCACCTTCGTCTGAATTGATCCTTTGAGAATCTCGGATTTTAAGAGCGCAGCCAATTTCCAAAACTCACCAAACTTGTGTGGACACATATTCCTGATAGACATAATTAGCCCCGCACAAAACCGCGAAATAGCGAACCCCGGATTATTGCAGCGAGGTATTGCCGATCATACTTTCGGGGGATGGGATGCTTCCTTAAGGTAGTACCAGCCATGCATCGCATTGAAACGCACATTGTATTAGCGCAAGCTACACGCCTGGAACCCCGGTAATCCACTTCGTGTTTTATGCGAAATTGTTTCCTGAATAGGTGCTTTAGTGCGAAGATGGTACAAATTAATTCCGGATTTATTCAGATTCGGAAGGTTGTTTCAAGAGAATTATTGGTTGAGCGCTGTAAGGCAGAATGATTGAAGGGGAGGCTGAACACACGGTATGGGTCGAAATCGCACTGCGAAGTATTGGAGGAACATCGGCACTTTTCTGGGTCTGGTTGTACTGGCTGTGTTTATAGCCGTTGGGGCGTATATCATCTCCTATTCGGTGCGCGCTGCAAGGAGTTCATTGTCACCACCGCACATCATTGCCCAACAGACCCCCGATGACTATGGGATCGATGAATATGAAAGCGTTACTTTTACAGCAGATGACGGCATTCGCCTAAGGGGCTGGTACATTCCGCCGGAATCCGAAAACGGCATGGTCATTCTAATGGCTCACGGTTACGCACATAATCGTGAAAGGTTTTTGCCAGAAGCGAAAACCCTGACGGACCATGGATATGGCGCACTTCTATTCGATTTCCGTGGGCACGGCGAAAGCGAAGAGGCTCTGGTGACGCTAGGTGATCGAGAACGACTTGATCTTCATGCGGCGATCGACTTTGTTGCCTCCCAACCCAATGTAAGAAGATTAGGCGCGATCGGATTTTCGATGGGAGCTGCTGCGTTGGTTGAAGTAGCCGCTGAAGATGAGCGCTTAGAGGCGATCGTAATTGAGGGTCTTTTTCCTACTTTAAAGGGAGAAATCTGGTATCGATCGCGTGCATTTTGGTTGTTGTCTCAGGTGTCGGCGTTATTGGCGATAAGAGGCGAGGGGGTAGAAGTAGATGAAATTCGGCCAATAGACAAATTGTGTTCCATTAGCCCAAGGAAATTGCTTCTGATCTATGGTGAATTGGATGAAGGTGTGCCGCCTGGGTCTGCGGAAGCGATGTTGAGTGAGGCGTGTGAACCAGTAGAGATGTGGATCGTCCCATTAGCCAATCATCGGAACTTTGTCGAGATTGCGCAGGAAGAGTATTTAGCTCGACTGCTGCGTTTCTTTGAATGAGATCATCATCAGGGAGATTCTCCTCCAAAAACTTGGTGTATCGGGATCTGCGTTCATTGAACGAGAACTTCTTCACATCTCCTATTGATGAGGGCTTACCTTAGGGGAAAATAAAACTCTCAGTTCTTGGATCCAATCTGCCACATGGATTCCGCTGCTGTCTTCTGACCAACAGCAAATATACAACTTCCTAAGCGAGTAACTACCAAGAAGTTGATCGTTCGTAGCACCAATCAATCTCAAGCGTGGTCGGGATGGCAGCGGTGGAATTGATATCTCAACCTGATCCACAGTGGGATTTTCTGCCCCATTTCTACTCACACTTGTTGGCAACGCGGCAATGCCACAAGATGATCCCGGTATTGGATGCGCCGCCAATCCTGAACGAGGCTATGGATTTAGAATCTTTTTCGATTGGACAGATTCTTCTTCCGTGGTTGGGATTGCAGGATATGAAATATTCGCCAAACGTGATACCTCATTTGGCTTCATCGTAAACACATTCACTTCGAACTCAGGATTTACGCTTGTCTAATGCAATGGCTTCGTTGTCGGCACCAATCTGGAGGTGAGGAAGTGCGGGGTGTGAGCAAAGAAAAAACAAGGTAGGTTTATCATGCCAAAGCATATGTTCGACGGAGGTGAGGGGGTGGATTGAGCGAACACAAATAAAGACACAATGCCACTTTGGGTTGACAGAAAAAAGTGAATTATCATTCTTCATCTTCCCGATGCTACTATATATCGGAAGCCCTCGGGACTGTAGACCTTTAGTTCAATCGATCCTGGCTTATCGCCGTCAGGATCAAGGATATGAACCATGAAAAGGAAGTGGCTTGTTGGCATCGGTTGTTTCTCAGGCGTTCTTATGGCCGGCGTTGCGGTCATTCTCTGGCTGCTGAATGCAGCGCCAGCACAAGCACACTTATCCGTCGTCCAAGACTTCTATGGGGCGCTGACCCTACCTAATGATGGAGATGATGAACCCCGGATCGATGTTGGTCGTGCTTTTGCCTATTTCCATTCAGACCTCCAAAGGACTTAAAATCTAGCAGAGTTCGAAGATCGGGCGACAGATCATGCAATCATCGTCAACGAAGCCAATCGCCTGTGGTTCACGCACATAGAAAATGACACTGCGACTGTAGAAGGTCGATTTACAGTACAGGGTGATGTAGAGGTTGCCTCAGCCCTGTTTTGGCTCTCCAAGGAAAACGACACATGGAAAATCGTCGCCTTCAGGATTGAAGATGAATTAGGCAGTTTTACTGGTGGAACAAAACCCGGTTCTGAGTAGATTCAACATTCGCTACTCTGAATGAGCCCCTGCAGAATTCTAATTAAGCAACGAACGTGGGTTTTAAGGCTTATAATGGATACATAGTTTGGATAGGGGAAGACAGGAGCAGTAATTTAATCTAGCCAACGAACAATTCTCATCCAAACCGTTGATATAAATTAGTAAGCGGAAGCGACGATCCAAAGATTTCATTTTGGTCGCTTGTCCTCCATCGCTGCAATTCATTCCTCTCATGGGATAGGTCTTTGGGGAGCTAGTAGCGAAACCGGCCAGTTCTGGCCGGTTTTTTTGTGCACAAGTTCTTGTGTTTACACATAGCTGCAATCGATTGCATAAGGTAATACAGCGTATTCTGAGTTGGGTCTAGGGGCCCGTATCAGGGGAAGCGACGAACGATCCAATCTAGAAGATAAGCATTGTATCTGACGCTTGAGAGCGCCATCGTGATCTTTTCGATAGCAGCTAGGGAGGCAAAATGAATACCAAAAGCAACAAAATTCTACTCACGCATAGTTTATCTAATGGATTTCATCGAATTGTCTTGGCTGTGTTAGTCGCAGGATTGGCGCTGGCTGGAGGGAGCGTGCCTCCGGTTCAGGCCGCTACTTTCACCGTGACTAACACTGGTGACAGCGGGGCCGGCTCGTTTAGACAAGCAATCCTGGACGCCAACGCCAGCCCGGGCCTGGATACCATCGCATTCAACATCCCTGGCGCAGGCCCTCACACAATCCAACCAGGGGCCGCCCTGCCGGCCATCACCGACGAATTGACTATAAACGGGGACGTTGATACAGACGGTGTTCCCGACGTTGAGATTGATGGGACTAACGCGGGTGCGGGGGCGAATGGACTGCATATAGCTGCTGCAAACGTCAGTGTGATTGGCCTCGTAATCAATCGCTTTGACGGTGACGGCATCCTGATCGAGGCTAACGCTGCCAGCATCGTAGGCAGCTATATCGGCACGGGAACGGACGGCTTGACAGACCAGGGCAACGGCGGCAACGGAGTGACCATTGGCGCGGGCGTGGTCGATTCTGTCGTCGGCGGCACGGGCGTTGATGTGGGCAATATCATCGCTTTCAACGCGGGCGATGGAGTCTCCCTCGATGCCAACGCTGGCACAGGCAACGTCATTTTATCGAACTCGATGTTCTCCAACGGCGGCCTGGGAATCGATCTCAACAACGATGGTGTGACACCCAACGACCCGGACGATGCCGACGCAAGCCCGAACATGCTTCAAAACTTCCCGGACATCGCCTCTGCCGTGTTCAACGGCAGCAACGGGAAGCTGAGAGTCCGGTACAGCGTCGATTCCGCCACCGTAAACTCGACCTACCCACTACGTGTGGAGTTCTTCATTGCCGACGCGGACGGCGAAGAGGGCATGATTTACGTTGGCAGCGACATCTACCCAGACACCAACGCTCAGGCCACCCGAACGGTTGACTTGCCGATGGCAGCGGAATTCGTGTCGGGCGGCGACGTGATTGTGGCAACGGCCACCGACGACGATGGCAACACCTCGGAGTTTTCCTTGCCTGAGCCGATAGCGTTCACCTGCCGGGGCCTGCCCGCTACGCTCGTGGGGACATCTGGGGACGACATCCTCGAAGGCACGTCGGCTGACGACGTAATACTTGGCCTGAGCGGTCACGACGTTATAGTCGCCAGAGAAGGCGCGGACAGCATCTGCGCGGGCAAGGGCGACGACATTGTTTCTGCTGGCGATGGTGATGACTGGGTGGAGGCTCAGCAGGGCGACGACATGGTTCACGGCGGGGATGGCGACGACCAGCTTTTCGGCGGTCCAGGCGACGACAGGCTTTCAGGGGCTTTCGGCGACGACATCATAGACTGCGGGTCGGGCACAGATTACGCCGACGGAGGCGACGACTCGGACGACGTGCTGGAAGCGGACATAATCTCAGCCAATTGCGAGGAGTCCGCGCCAGACGTTGAGAATGGGCCTCCGGGGGGTGGTGTGCCTCCAGACAAGACGACCTGCCGGGGAGTTGAGGCCACTATCCTGGGCACAATCGGCGACGACTTGCTCATTGGCACGCCGGGCGATGACGTTATGGTCGGGCGAGACGGGCATGATGTCATTCTGGGTCTTGGCGGCAAAGACCTGATATGCGGCGGCCCCGGAAACGACATGCTCGTCGGCGGCCCCGGACGCGACAGGCTGGATGGAGATCGCGGCCACGACATGATAGCTGGCGGGAAGGGCAACGACGGAATCAAGGGTGGCAATGGCAGAGACATAATAAGGGGCGATGGCGGCGATGACGACATAAACTGCGGATCGCAAGCCGACTTCGTTGACGGCGGCAGCGGAGTAGACAGCGCCAGAATAAACTGTGAGACCCAGCTAAATGTAGAGCTGCCATCGTGCGACCTCGCTCTGAGCTACTCGGATGGCGACCTCACTGTGGACTTCGTTCTGGGCACGCGAGTGCCAGCAACCTGGATTATCTGGCTGTTCATTCCGGGCGCGGATCCCTTGCTTGTTTTGTCAACGCCGATTCCGGCTATCGACCCTCCAGTGTCATTCTCATTTACAGCCACTGAGTTTCCTTCTGTGGGAACGGTGGGTGTTCTGAATGCGCTGATTACTTCCAAGGGAGTATCGTGCATTGGTTTCGATACTGTAGATACAGGCTCTGGGTCGTCAGCTATACCATCGGCGGAAGAACTCAGGGAGCTTTTCCCAAGCGTCGAAGCCGTCAGCGCTGACCTGAGCCGACGCTAATCCGTTTGGCATGGCAAACGATGGTTAGCAGCATTCCAGAGGCGCGCTATCATAGACTGCTCGTCGCAGGCTTGGCTATGGCGTTAGTGGTCTTGTTGATAGCATGTACCAGGCTGCCCGACATCTCGGAATCAGACCCGGCGACATCCGCGCCGAGCGTTACGCAATCGCCGACGCAATTCACCGACGCTGCTACTAGGCCGACCCCCGTTACTGCGCCACTGGTGCGCCGAGCCGAGCCTACCGCAGCCCCTACTCAGGCGGCTCGACCTCTTGCCGCGCCTGCGTCGTCTCCTACGCCAGAGCCGTCCGCTACGCCGGAGCCTTCGCCAACACCGACTATATTGGCCCGCTACCCATACGTTCAAAGCTGCACTGAGAACTCGCTGATCGTGGTCTGGGATACAGTCGTTGCAGGCGATAGCACAGTGGAGTATGGCACGACGCCCGACCTCGGCCTGCTAGCGTCGGCCTCTGGCCCGTCTACCCGACATGCTGTTCAACTAGCGGGCTTGCAGCCGGGAACGACCTACTACTATCAGATAAGCGCCAATGGCGATATTCTCGCGGCAGACACATTTCGCACAAGCGTGAGTCCAGGAAGCACAAGGTTCTCTTTTGCTGTGTTTGGCGATAGCGGAACCGGCAATGAGAACCAGATGAAACTGGCGCAGGTGATGACGGCCTCCTCCCCCGACCTGATGCTGCACACGGGCGATGTCATCTATCCAAATGGAGCGCGCGAGGACTACGACGCCAAGTTCTTTTCGCCATACGGGGAGATCATCGCAAGCGTCTGCATCTTCCCTGTCGCGGGAAACCACGATTACATGACCGACGACGGAGAGCCGTATTTCGACGTCTTTTACCTTCCCTCGAACAATCCAAGCGGCACCGAAAGATACTATTCCTTCGATTATGGCGACGTTCATTTCGTGGCGTTAGACTCCAATATCGAAAGCAACAAGGCGACGTTTAAGGGTCAAGAGGCCGCCGAAATGAAAGAGTGGCTAATCAGTGATCTGGACGCCACTGAGATGCGCTGGAAGGTCGTATACTTACACAATCCTCCCTATAGCTCTGGCTCAAAGCACGGAAGCTACCTGGCCGTCCGGGAAGAGTTCTCGGAGATATTCGAGCGATTCAACGTGGACGTGGTGTTCTCAGGCGACGACCATAGCTACGAGAGGACTGCGCCGATTCGGGAGTTCGTTGGAAACAGCAATGGCGTAGTTTACGTCGTCACAGGCGGCGCGGGAGCGAATATCCGCTCTGTTGGTGTGAGCGATTTCACGGCGTATTCAGCCAGAAGACATCACTTCGTGCTGGTGAAGGTCACGAAAAATAAGATGACGTTTGAGGCTATAGACCTGGGCGGCACTGTGTTTGACAAGTACGTGATTAACAGAAACGAGAGGGAAGCGCCTTACAGCCTCGGCGTGAGGGGTGACACGCCTGTGGAGTTCCTGGTCTGCGCTTCGGATTTAGTTGATATCTCAGGGTGCGACTTTGTGGCCGACGGCGTTGACGATCATCTTGACATCAAAAGAGCCATTAGCTGGTGTCCGCAGGTAGGCTGCACAATCAACCTCTCGGATGGGACGTTCAATAACACCGCTTTTGACAAGAGCGACAGGATAATCGTTCCAAGCAACACCAGGATAGTCTTCAAAGAGGGCACTCGTCTGGATTTTAACGGCGCGGCTTTCCCGGCTGACAGGTATGTATTTGACATTGACGGTATGAACGGGCGTGTGGAAAACGTCTACATCGGCGGGCCTGGGCTTATAACGGTCAACAGAGAGATGGATCACGGGCTGAGGGTCAAGGGCGACGCGCGGAATATCTTCATCGGCGACGGGCTGCGAATCGAGCATGTCAACCCGGACATTTCAGACGATGAGGGCATACAGATAACCGGGTCGATAGAGGTGAGCGACCTTATTATCAGGGATGTCACAATCACTGGCTTTGGCTTGGAAGGCGAAGGTGCTCAGGCAATCGAGCTGGCTGGATTCGTCCGAAATTCGCTGATCGAAGGGTTTACGTCCGTTGCAAACAGGCACGCCCTTGCCCTGCGCGGCGTCAGCGATCCAGCCAATGGCGTGGTCGAAGCTGACGCATCGGCGGGGCTTGTGACTCTCCTAGAGGCCAGCGA
>JADFRQ010000113.1 GCA_022561215.1 Chloroflexota bacterium
AATCTCATCCATCGTGCTCTGGATCTCACCGATGGCATCCCTGACGTTTCCCGTCATCGAGGCAGCCTGGGAGAGACCGTCTGCCACCTGGCCGGCGGCATTTATCACGCCGTCGAGTTCGGTGAGTTCATCATTCAGGAAGCCGGTCAACTTTTCGTGAGCCTCCTTGAGTCTGCGGAATCCTTCGGTGGCCTCCTTCAGATCCGTCGAAGTCTGGCCCATCACGCCCTTGACCTGGTCAAGAGAATCGCGCACGGCATCGAAGGTATCCTGATTACGCTCGATAGCCTCCAGTTCGTTCAGGCGAGTGATGGTATCGAGAAGCTGCTCATAAAGGTTTTCCAAGCTTGGCATTGAATCTCCTTTTCGCCGTTCTGTTATCCGATTCTACGGGCGGTTAGAGCGGGTTTTCATTGACCCTTTTTCCAGTGCTGAGCTGTCTTTTCCATGCGCATTCACAGTGTCGCCTCCGAATAACCGTGTCGTGCGCCGTCGTCCTTCGATCATTGTCCTCCAGCAAGCCTGTATGTGTGGTGATCATAGCAGCGCTGAGACCCTCCCAGAGGAGTATTCAAAATGCCCGCGCGGGTTCTGATCGCGGGGATATTAAGCGCTCTGCCCTTGCCGCCACTCCCCTAGTCCCCACGGTTTCACCCATGCTTCGCGTGCCATCTCAAGGAAGTGGGCTTCAATGACGAGTTGGGAGTGTCGCCGCACGATGTCGTAGTAACGGGTGACAATGCTCGCTGAAGACATCCTCGTTGAGACCCGACGATGCGCTGTGGTTCAAGGGATTCCACAACCTTGATAGATCATGATCTCTGAATCGGGACCATCCTCTGGCAGCAGAAATACTT
Organism: Chloroflexota bacterium; assembly: GCA_022561215.1. Lineage (GTDB taxonomy): Bacteria > Chloroflexota > Anaerolineae > Anaerolineales > E44-bin32 > JADFRQ01. The sequence continues at coordinate 858 of JADFRQ010000113.1, forward strand.
TGTTACCAAATAGGCTCAGCCCCTCACGCGTTAATGGATTTCCAAGGCGCGTGTTGCCTACTTCAATCCGAAATGCGAGGGTCCAACTTCGCGGGTCAATGAAGTCAATCGTCCCATTCCGACTATTCTCCCTGGTACCGCCACAAATCAAATAGGGATCGGAGAAATCACAATCTTGGTAAGCCACAGATGTTGGATTGGCAACCATCTCAATGAGAACGCCGTCCCAATCCCAGACATAGAAGTTAACTGAATCCCAGTTCGTACCATAAAGCCTGTCCCTCCCGTTTGAAGCGATGAGGCTGATATGGTCGTTTACGTTAAAAGTCCTAGACAATTCGAGACTCTTTGTGTCAAAAGCGAGTATTTCGGTTGGTCCATCTCGATCATATTCGGCGTTGGGAATCCATAGGTAGGCGCCGTCCATCTCGATGCCGCCCGGATGGATCAATGCACCATTTGTAAGCTCCTGCGCTTCCCGGAGGACGAGCGCATTTCGGTCGACTTTGAAAAGCCAGCCACGGTTATTGTCCCTGTCTACAGATGAGATGTAATAAAAATCTTCGGTCACGGCCAAGCCCTGAACATGATAGGTAGGGAAGTTCAAGGGATCCCCGCCCAACAGTTCAAGATCACGACAAGTCGCGCGTGCAATACGAATAACGACACCATTGCGGCCACGGTTGAGTGTCAGCGTTTCTTCTTTTTTAAAATAGCCCGCCTTGTTAATGACAAGATCTATTGTGGCACTAGGAAGATTTCTCCAGCAAACTTCCCCGATCTTGTTTGTGGTCCCCTCGGAAGTGTATGTCCCCTCCACTATAGCCAGCGCTACGATTCCTCCTGCAACAGCGGATCCATCATCTTCGTCTGTCACGAAAAGACAAAGTGAATAAGGAATAGGTGTGATTGTAGGCGTCTCACGGATGTTCGTCGGCATCGCTTTCGCCGTCGCGGGCGGAACGACCGGGACGCTATTGCAGCTCGCAAGCGTTAAGGCCGATAGTACAAGTAGCAGACCTGTTGACAGAAGGAGGGGCCGGGTCCGGGTTGAGAGAGGATTCATAAACCGGTTTTTCTCCAAGACCTGTTCGATTATGAAACTATGCATGCTGGGCAAGTAATAACGCAGTCCCCTAGTGATTCGTTTGTACATAATCCTGAGAATCTGCGAAAAAAGCCATATTTTTGAAAGAAGCCAACCGGTTCCTCTGGGAATGGCCGTATTCTCGAAAATTGGAAACATAGCAGCCAGAGGGAGCTGATGCGGCCAATTGGAGGCAATGACTGACTCTTTCGAGTCGATGATCCCTTGCATGTTCATTTGAAAGATATCCTGCAAACGTAATCCGGACAATCGCGCGAGAAGTACCGAATGGTCAGTGCAGGCAAAATCTGGGGGGATTTAGTGCAGGAATGCTTGGCGCCAGGTCACAATTACGTGGTTTTCTGATGCTCAAAACGACTTCGACACCTTTGATTTCACAATAGACTCAAACTAAGCTTTGAGGGTGGGATGGTCACTATGAGCAGCGGCACTGCCCGCTATTCGCGAGTTCTCTACGGTTTTGGGGCTGCGTTTAAAAGTGGTTGAGATACTATTTCCTACGCGGAATTTACCTCAACTGCTTCATTTATTTTCTAACTATCGGAACCGTAGCGCCTGCAAGGTCGCTAATAACATTAACCAAGTCACTGTCCGCGGGAACAATTATCTTGGTATTATCTCGCAATGCTTCGGCTACGGTTTCCAGCTTTTTTAACAGCTGCGCATTCCCCACGAAATATCTTTCGGCTGCTTCGTTTACTATCTTTATTGCGTCTCCATCTGCATCTGCTTTTAACCTGATCGCTGCGGCAATCCCTTCAGCTTTCTTGATTTCTGCTCGTCTTTCTCCATCTGCTTGGGTTTCAATTGCGGTTGCTAAATCCAGGGCTGCTATTTTTTCGTTTTCTGCTTTCACGACCTGATTCATCGCCATTTGCACATCTTCAGGAGGTTCGATACGTTGCAACTCTACTCGTATGACTTCAATTCCCCATTTGCTAACTTCTCGATCTAATATTTTTTCCACATTTTCGTTAATTGTATCCCGGTTTTCATTAGCCTCGGTTAAGGTCATTTTTCCAATAACGGCTCTTAATGTTGTTTTAGCTAGAGATGGGACAGACAACTCGAAATTATTAACCTCATAAATGGCCTTCTGCGCGTTAATCACTCTGTAATAAACAACTCCGTCAACTTCAGCATTTAATTTGTCTTTTGTGATGATCGATTGAGGATCAATGTCTACCCGTCGTTCTGTTATGTTGACTTTAAACATCTTTTGAAGACCAGGAAAAATCCAGTTAAAACCGGCACCCGCGGTTCTTGTATACTTTCCCAAAAATTCTATAATTCCACTTTCTACCGGTCTAACTATCCTGACTCCTGAAGCGAAAACAAAAATTAACAAACCAATAAATGCTAAGACTGTTATCTCCATGTCAAAAACTCCTGCCTATTTTCTCAAGAAAAAACCGTTTAATATTTCTGCATAAAAAATATATCATTCTTTTCGTTAAAGTCCTAGAGTTTCTGTAATAAAGGACGCGAGTCATGCGACTTGTTGTAGTGAATCATCTGACACATCTTGAGCAGCTGACCCGAATTCGTTTCGAAAGCCCACGCGTTGCTTTTGTTCACGCTCGGACCACTTGACTGGGGATTGTTGCCTCGCAGAGGCCTATGCGGAGATCACACGTCTGCGCTGCGAATCAGCACGAGGGGACAATTCTATTCGCGAAAGTGGCAATGTGTGCGACGGTCGGAGCCTCCTTGTCTGTGGCAGGTATTGTCAACGTACCCCGTTGGCCCTGGCACCGACGATAAGCCGTCTGCAGGAACGCCTAATCATCTTTTCACGCACGCCAATGGCAACTCCGAACAAAGGCGCTCGGGCCCCTATGCAAATACACGGAAAACGACACCAGATTTACTGGTGCCATTGTCCCAGCTCTAAATTAATGACCGATCATATGTGCGCGCTTTTTTACAATACGTTGAGCATCTTGCGTTTGAAAAACAATAAATTAAATCATCTGACGAGGTACTGGCGATCAACTGTGTTGGTTGCTGAACACATGCATCCTACCTTAGGATGGTCTGCCAGTCGCCGCTGACCGGAAATCCGTCAAGAGCAATTCCCTGGTAGTGGCCGCCCATCCACTGCCCGTCATGACGGTAGGTTCCTTTTACACTTAAGCCGCCAGCAGTGAAGTTGATCGTCCCATTCTGGGCAGTGCCGCCAAGTGAGCCACTTACCATACAACCGGCCACACCGCCGCTGCTGCAAGATCGACTGCAGATCGGATCCGGACCGATGGCGGCACCAATCGTGTAAGTGTAGGTCCCGCTGATGTTGTCCCCTGAGCCTTGAAGCACGAATGTGAAATCGGCGGGTCCAGAGCAACCAAACGATGATTCTCTGAAGTTCGCGCGCCCAGACCATTTACCGGCCAGCAGCTGCGCTGGGGTAAGCAACGAGGGAAGCGGTGGAAGGGGATCGATGGTGATGGGCCAGGCACAGATCGTGCCGGCGAAGGCGCCATCTGCCAGAACTCTTCCGTCGACGGGACAGTCTTCCCCT
>JADFRQ010000114.1 GCA_022561215.1 Chloroflexota bacterium
TGATGGCGGCTTTCCGCCACATCTCGAATTCGACAGGCTGCACCATCGTGCTTATTCACCATTTGCGGAAGCTGAGCGGCCAGCTTACGAAGGTAAAGATCGCTGATCGAATTCGGGGGTCGGGCGACTTTTTGGGCGCGGTGGATTCGGCCATTATCCTTTCCACGAAAGGCGAAGGATCGAGCCTTGTCCGGAACATGATCCATGTGAAATGCCGCGAAGCTGAGGAAAGCGATCCGCTGAGCTTCGAGATTCAAGAGGGCGAGACTGGCGGCCTGATGCTTACGTTCGGCCTGGGCGATGCGGCGATCGCATCCGAGACATTGGCGCAGGTCGCGCTTGGCATGATGGTTGAGGCAATGCAATCCGAACCCGGTGTGGCATTCAGTAAGGATGATCTTAGATCAGTGATTGCCGAAGCAGGTCTTACGAATCTGTCGACGCGATCCATGGAAAGTTCATTCAAGATGATTCGCAGATTATCAGAAATAACGTGTTCCAAGGTCGGGAAATTCAATCACTATTCTTGGACGCCAAACGATACGAAATACGACACGTAACACGATACACCCCCCCTTAAGGGGGGTGTGTAATGACGTGATTCACGTTGCAGTCGATTATGCACACACCGCGCGCGGCACGTCTGCAACCGTTTGCAACCGTTTGCAACCGTTGAAAAAGAAAGGCGTAGGAAGATACGTTCCGCTGAAAATGACTATTTCATAGCTTCGTTCAGGTTCCGCCAGAGGTTCTCGACACGACCGCCTCACTGAGCGAATGACACCCCCCCTCGCCATTCCTGGCGTTACCCAATACGCCCGGCTGGACTCCAACAGTCGATTGATTGACGAGGGGGAGAGATAGGGCAAAGTCGGTACAAGAAAGCGCGTAGGATGTAGTCAAAAGTAGACATTTGGGGAAAAATGACCAGCGGGGGGAGAGATCAGAATGCTATTATGAAAATAACGAAAAGAATTGAAACGATGAGCCTTTGGGATTTTGTAGAAAGCATTGACCCCGATGTCGATTGGCGCGGTCAAGTTATCTATTGGATGCGAGCAGGCAAGATCACGACTCAGGACGTGGTTGATGATCTTGGCGTGGGCCTGTCTCAAGAGTTTTTTGAATCCGAACGATTCACCTTATCAGGGGTGGAGTACGACGCAAGCCTGTTTGATGGATCGGCCGATTCGGAAACCCCATGAATGTTGCTCAATGGAGGGAAACCCCATGAATGTGTGCGGCGCAAAGAAACGCGCGGGCGGTGAATGCAAAAATAGAGCCGGGAAAGGTACTGAACACCTGGGCGAGGGACGCTGTAGGCTGCATGGGGGAGCTGGAAGCGGAAGGCCGATAATTCATGGACGTTATTCGCTAAAACATAGGGAAAATCTCCAGGCGAAGGTGCAAAAGTTTCTCGAAGATTCTAAACCGGGGAGCTTGTTTGACGAACTTGCCCTCGAGCGGGCCTTGCTGCAAGATTTGCTTGATAAGGTTACAGGTCAAATTGACCAAAAGACAAGGGGAGCGATCGTATTCTTAATTTCAGAGATTCGGAAGACCGTCGAGTCGATCAGCCGAATGATGAACCAGACCGCCCTCACCCAGGCTGATATAAAATTCTTGCAGGCGGTGTTGTCGGATCTGCTCATTCGCTACATCGATGATCCCGAAAAGCGGCTCGCGTTCCTGGGCGAACTCCGCGACGCTATGGGAACAGATCCCTCAACCCGGCGAGAACTTGGATACCCGGAGTAATTGGCTGCAATTGCAAGTACACAAATCAAAGATAAACCATGGAAACATCGTTCTAAGCGATTTATGGCCATAAACAGGTGCGTGGGTATGAATCGATGCTACAGGACGCTCCAGGGGCGTTTTTTGGAGATTTTAGGTATCGTGGTATGGCTCGTTTTGGCGCTCTTTGAGTGAGTCAATTTCATGCAAAACGCAGAACTCGTATTCTCACAGTCTAATTATCGGTTGACATAGATCCATATTTGCCTACAATAACCTTGCGCGCATAAAGCGCACATGCCGCCACCGCGGACGGTAGACGGCATGCACTTCGGCAAAGGCCATCAGGGGCCATCACCGCAAAAAGATCATAACACCCCCCGACGGCCTCCTAATCAGGAGGCATTTTTTTATGCGAACAATACAGTTTTTGCACCTGGGCGAGATCCATGTCTACTTGCTCGAAAGTCAACGCACCCTGCTCCGCGACTTAATCGTTGAGAAACCTGAAATCCCCGGATTATTTGGTATCGAGAAAACGCGACTGCTACGCGAAGATTCATACGTTTCCAGCTCAGTGTTGGGCCTGCTTTCAGATTGGTTTCCTGATCTGATTGACGACCTTAGACGCCTTGAAATTCGACGACAAGCGGCTGTTGAAACCAACGCCGCTTTGGCCAGACGATCCATTTAATGTTCAGAGAGAGGAGGCATTCAGCAATACAGCGGGGAAAGGGTAGGGGCGCCACAATACCCCCTTACAGCTCCATATCGACCGGAGCCCTTGACGCTGCCGAGGCGTCCCTACCTACTGAATTCTTTACCATTTCAGCCGAGAGGGAAAGAAGATGGTATCCAAAGAAGTACGAACTGTGGGGGTTGTCGGCATTGGAGGCGACGCTCGTTTTCACCTGCCTGCTAATGTCATTTATCGTTGGATCAATTATCGGCGCACGTGGATTGTGACTGATCCAACATGGGATTCTTGGACGTGGGAATTAAGCCGAGAAACGGGCGAATGTAAGGCAGGGAAAGAATGCAAGCATTCCATAGACGAAAAGCCTATGAGCCAATATGGGGTCTGGACTTCTCCGAATGGGGAGGCGTTCAGGACGTGCAGCCGTCAATGCGCCGAGCTGATTATGATGCACAAGGTTTGGTCGAATACGCGCTAGTTTTGGTTCTCGTGGCGCTGGTAACAATTGCGATCGTTGCGCTATTTGGTGGCGGGTTGGGGAATTTGTTTTCCAATATCATGAGCAATATATGAGCCGGAAGGAATGGGTTGTTTTTTGGTTGGCAGCATGGCTCATTATCACGCTGATCGGTTTTTTGATCGTGATTGATTCTTATCCTTAAGGGTGTGAGAAGTGAAAGAAAGACTAGCGGAAATTCTAATTTTCGGCCTGATCTACCTTTTTATTTTGTTGCTGGCGCTTGCGCCGGTGGCTCGTTAGGAGGTTGGATTGCATGAATAAAAAAACGAAAGTCGTGATTGGGATTGTCCTGGTGATGGTGGGCAGCTTGCTGCTTATTACATTCGCCATTGAAATCCTTGGGATAAGACTTTCCTACTTTGAGGATGGGAGTTTCCGCATCGTTGGTTGTTTGCCCGGCGCGATCTGCACCTAGGCCGAACATTCGCTAACGGGGAAGCGGTACAAAATTCCCTCCCGTTGGACTCGCTCAATTGGATCCCCCTTCCGGTTGGGCGAGGTTCATTTAAGGCGGTTGACATTGACACCGATGGATATATAATTAGACTGTGAGAAGATCACTTCCACTAGATTGGAGCTGAAATGACCGATTATGAAAAGGAATTAATCAAGGATCTGAAAGGCCACCACTGGAGAAATTCAGTATTGGCGGCGATCAACATTTTGGGGCATACGGCTATCGCACGGCCTGTACAGCGCGAGCTGGAAAATTCAGAGTTTGGAGATCCCAAGGGTTTCGAGGTATACGATGATTATTGGAGGGCACAAGCAATCTGGCAAATGGGAAAGGCATTTATGAAATTCGCTTTGCTTCGCATCGTGAAACGTACCAACCAGGATTATTCTGAGCTTTTCGACGCGTTAGCCAGGCACGATGAGGAGATCAAGGAATTGCTTGAGAAAGCCTGGGATGAAGCAGAAGCTAAGATCCCAGGTGTCGATTTGGTTCAATAAAAGGAGCTGCAAAATGACTGAGAAAACGCTACAAACTGATTTGAAGAAAAACCCCGCTTACATTGCCATTGCGACCTGTCAGACCAAAGCAACCAAAAAATCCTACACCTTGGCGCTGGGATATTTCATTCGTGCCGATTGTGAAAGTGATAAGGAATTGGCCGCTGAATTCATGCCGAATGGGGAGCTGATAAAAGGCGCGATTTATAAGTATTCATGGGGTGCGCTCGACGCCAATAAAATTAAGCTGATCTTAAGCCAGATGGGGATTATGCCGCGCACCTACAATAAATATCTGGCGGCAATTAAAAATGTTATTCGGATCTTGCATGCCGACACGGATCTGGTTACAAAGAACTTCAATTTCGCGGATTACATGCGGTTGGATCAGATCCTAAAATTGAAGGGGCGATCGCCGGGTGACTCCAAAGCCGGACGCAGCTTAAGCGAGGGCGAAATTCTCAAACTACAAAAGGTTATTGCCGCTGATAAATCCGCTGCAGGCGCTCGCGATGACG
>JADFRQ010000115.1 GCA_022561215.1 Chloroflexota bacterium
TCATCTTCGCGACCCGGCAATTTACCCAATTACGTTCTCGATGAAATAATAAATGCCAATCGGGGCAAAAGCACGTTGACATTGCGCCAGATTGAAGACGAGGTGCGTGAAGTTATAAAAGATGTTTATGGTGATGGGTATGACGCCGCAGTAGCAAATACGTGCGAAGCCGCGCTGCGCATTTGTTTTGAAACCTTGTGTGCCCCGCCAACGATGCGGCGAGGCGAGGCATACCGCAGTCGCTTCCTGATGCTTTATGGTGAAGATTATGAGTGGATGGGTGGGTATGGTCGCGCATTTCCGCCGAAGTATAAGAATCTGTTAATCGATCGGTCTATCGCCGCTGGAGAGCTCGGAGTCGAGGGCAAAAGCCTAGCCAACCTCGATGCGCTCTATGTTCGTTTTTCCGGGGCGACATACGAATCGCATGGAATTCGATTCAACCCCACCTCCTTGTTAACCCAAATCGATGTCGATGAAACCATGCAAAACGTGCGCAAAGTTGCCGAAAGGCATGCCCATCTTCTCAGCGCCGTGGCAGGCCTGGGTTATGACACCCCAAGCTACGGATATGCTGCAAAGGATGAAAATGGCGCACCAAAATTGAAACGCCTGCTTGGAGAGCTGGCACGCGAATATGATGTTCCCTATATCGTTGATAATGCCAGTTCCTTGCCCATCATCGGGATGGATCCTCGGCAGATCGGTGCTGACATCATGACCTACAGTATGGACAAAGCCGGACGCGCGCCTGCATGCGGGCTGATTATTGGGAAGGACGAAGTCATCAACCCAATCCGCAAAGGGATGGGGTTGGCTGGGCAGCGCTATGGCGAAGTATCTTCGCACGGAAAGGCAGCCTATGCTTTTGCGGATCCGGGCCGGGATACTGTGATCGGTTTGCTAGCTTATTTGAAAGTGTTACGTGATTCGCCGCACATCGTGAAGGACCCGATTGATAAGTTTCACGACATTCTGCTATCAGAATTTGAAGATTTTCAACCGAGTCGATTTCGAGAAAAACTCGTTTTTACCAAGAGTTATCATCTGGGGGGTAGCGAACTAAACTATGAAGGTACCTGGGAAGAGGACAGTTTTGGAATCCCGATATTCACACTCGAGGATCTTTGGGCAAATACCAACCCAATTGTCTCAGCACAGGTTGAAATGGGCGTGGAGCCGGCGACCATCTATGGCGGGAGCATGTTTCTCGGGCCCGGCATGGGCACATTGGATCAAGAGGGTAATTTGATCGAGGAATATGCCATTCTAGGTGTGAAAACACTGGTCAAAGCATTGGAAATTGTGTGCGCTCAGGCAGGGCTGGGTGATTAATTTATCGCCGGCTGAGGGAGAGGATAAGTTCCGAAGGCTCTGACTTTGATGAATCCGCAACCATCTTTCCCGAGAAATGGGATGATTATGATGACACGATTTAATGGCAAATGGAGCGCGTATCCCGTGTCCTAAGGCAATATTGTGAACCCGTTTTGAAGGGCATGTTTACCAAATGGAAACAGCTGAAGCAGAATCGGTGGGAAAAGGTGCACAAGGATTATCGGGATAGTACGGGGGTAGATGGACAAAAATAAGCAATAAACCTCGGTTTGACTAGTTTAGTTTCGCTAACATCCTTGCCCGGTTAATTCATAGTATTGATAGGCGGTTTGCCACGCGCGGTTTTAGAATTTCATTCTCCCGAATGAATCTGATCGCTGGAATCGATAGTATCTCATGCACTGTCGGGGAAAATATAAGTGTATGGGCACGGCGTGCCGTACCCATACCATAATCTGTTTGCAAATTCATAACAGTATGGCGGATGGATTCTCGTAAGGCGATCGATGGACCCAGCCATATCTAACGCCATTCAGTCTCCAAATCCCAACCGCCCGCGTGTATTATACATAAACCGGCTCAAATCGTGTCAAACCATCCCAACTTACCCGGAACGCAAAACCAGAGCACACCTTTAGCATCTGATTCGGTGTTAATATAGGTTGAAGCGAGCTGGTCCCCGGCCGGAGGGAGCCACTTTCTCCTTCATGTGATTACACAAGCCAACATCGCAGTCTTCTTAAGGAGGAATGGGCTGCTCTGCAGTCCTGCTCTACTTAATTCTCCTGAACCGTTCACACGAGGGGCTCGATGGGTTTTCTAGAAATATCGAGTCCTCCGCAGCAGTGCGGATACGCAAACTTCGTCAGGAGCTACTCGATGCATGCGCGCGATATCAAGCCAATCCGGAGCAAGACAATCAAGAAGTTACTCCGCGGGCTCATTACGTGAAGATTCAAATGGACCTAGCCTTCAGCCGTCTTCGTATTGCTATCTATCGTCGTTACCACCCCGCGCGCCTGCGCAGGCTTGTCACCAAATCCATTCTGCTGCTCGTGATCGTCTCGTTGCTTTCCGCCCCATTTGCTGGAACGGTAAGCGCTGCGCCGGCGATTCAGAATTACGGATCGAATTTGCCCTCGAATAGCAATCTGTCAATCGGACCCATTACTAAGGTTCCGCGGCCTGACTCCGAGTCAGGCGGAACTGACCTCCAACCCGCGAGCAAGCGTGAATCCTGGGAACTTCAGAAAACCACAGGCTATGCTTCAGCTACTGGATTCGCGATGGGAACGAAGGCCGCCCTCCAACAGAGTTTGCTCCCCAAAGGCAGCATCATCTATGAAGGCCTGCTCGTAGACATGTTCAGCCCTATTGCGGCAATCCCAGGTCATAGGTATGCGCTGCACATCGCTTTCGAGCGCATCGGCTGCGGCAATTGTGCAGCCTCAACATTTATCGGCGATGAGCCGGATGTATGGCCCTTCAACATCCTCGCGCAATGCGGCACAGCGTTCGGTGAAACAGGACAATGTGTTACGGCTCCATTTATCTCACCAGGCAACGCGCTTTTCATCGATATTCTCCTCACGCCCAGTGTTCCATTCGACGCAGGCATTGCCCGCGTCGTGGATCTTGATCTCCCACCGGGTGTGCTTCCGCAATCCGCGCTCTCCACCTGTCAACCGAAAGAGGATCAAGGTGACGCTCGCGAATGCCAGGTGAACGGCACAAAGGACACCCAGGGTTACGCCGGCGATCCGATCAACACACGCACGGGCGCCTTCGACATACTTGTGCCCGATTTGAGCATGATCACTGCGGCGGGGCCTTTGATCTTTCAGCGCACCTACTCCTCGGCAGCTACAGAACTGCATACTTCAAACCTCGGCCCGGGTTGGACCCATAACCATGACACGCGCCTGATCTTCCCCGATGACCCTGGAGGCGAGGAAAATTCCATCTGGTTCAAAGCCCACACGGCCAACCTCTACCGCTTCATCATCGTAGGCAATGGCACGTTCGAAGCCTACCCCGGCGTGCTGGCGACGCTTGTGAGAAACAGCGGGCCTCCGCGCAGCTACACGCTTACCAACCGCGCCCAGGAGACCTACACCTTCGACGAAGATGGGGTTCTGCTGAGTTGGTCCAACGCCGTGGGCAACGGCTTCACGTATGCATACGATGCCCTGGGACGCTTGGAAAGAGTAAGCAATGACAGCGCGCAGCGCTACCTGGCGTTTGGCTACGATGCTCAAGACCGTATCATCAGTGTGGATGACCCTTCCGGCCGCAACCTGACCTTCGCCTACGACGCTAACGGCGATCTGGCGACAATGCGAGACCCATTCGGTGAAACCTGGGCCTATGCCTACGACGCCGAGCATCGGCTCACGCAGATCACCAATCCCCTTGGTGTGGCCGAGCTGCGCATCGAATACGATGGGGAAGGACGCGCGATCCGTCAATACGATGGCTTGGATCAACTTGTCGTCGAGGTCGATTACGGCCCGGATGGCACCACGACCCTGACCGATGCACTCGGCAACACCTCCACGCATGTGTACGACATAGACCGCGGCGTTCTCGTGCAGGAAATCGATGCTCTGAATGGCATCACGGCACGGACATTTGACGCCAACCTGCGCCTGGAGACACTCACTGTTCCTTTAGGGAATGTCTCGTTCCTGGAATGGAGCACTGATGGCCATAACCTGGAGCGCACCATCGATCCCGCGGGTTTCCAGACCATCATGGACTACAACGCCGCCAACCGGCTCGAGCTTGTGCGGGACCCTCTTTCCAACGAGACGCGTTTTGAATACAGCGGCGCCTTGCTCGATCAGGTCACCGACGCGCTCAACAACACCACGAACTTCGCCTACACTACCGGGGAGGATGCGCCTCAGCCGCCGGGGATGCTCAAGTCCGTTCAAGATGCGCTGCTGCGCGAGACAACCTACACCTACGATATACAGGGCGATCGCCTCGGGAGGGTCGATGCCCTGAATCAGACCTGGATCTTCGAATACAACACCCTCGGCTGGCTTGTGGAGGCAACTGAT
>JADFRQ010000116.1 GCA_022561215.1 Chloroflexota bacterium
TTTGACGCCAGGTTGACGCCGCCGCGCGCCAGGCGTAGAGTTCTCGCAGGGCTTAAGAACCCCCCTAGAGGCGGCAGGCACCGCCGTTACATTTGGTGCCGTTTTCATGCTCGGTGTCTGCCGCGCATGGCCGGTTTTCGGGCCGGGAGGCTGCTGCATATGTCCAGGGCGCAAGCCTAAAAGCGGTCGCGCCGCTCCTCTTGGCGGTTCTTAACTCCCGGCCTACCACGGCGTGGTGGGTCATGCCTTAACAAGCAACTAGAGGAGCAAATGTCATGTTTCATTTCATCGATCCCAAGTATTACGGGGACTATCCCCATGACGCCATAGAGGCCGCCGGAGGGACGACGGCGGAGGCCGACCTGAAGCGGGTCAACCTGGCGGAGAGGGTCAGGGATGAGGGCCATTACCACGTACCAAGAATGGGCGAAACGGAGCCTGCGCCCGTCCTGGGGCCGGAGGATACCGGCAAGCTGGACACTTACATCGCCACTTGTCAGGTAGGCATCACGATCTCGAGCCTGGCGCTGGGTTTCTACGGGCAGGCACAGGTGGCGGGAATGGTGGCGCCAATACTTGCAAGCGCCGGGATTGTATCAGAGCTGGCAGCGCAATCGGTGAGCGCTACGCTGGTGTTGATCGTGTTATCGATATTTCAGGTATTGCTGGGGGAGCTGGTGGAGTGGCGAGCACGATATTCTTTAATATTCTGACCGGAAGACCAGCTTTAGAAGGTGGAGGTCAAGGATTTATTGTTGGATCTGTATCGGCCGGTATCGCATCTCGCATTATACCTTTACGACCTGGGCCAGCCCCGACTTTAAGCTGGACCAAAGGATGGCCACTCTCAAATGCAAATATAGGGCCAAAAAGTATTGACACGGTATTGGAAGAAATTATGCAGGATGTAATTGGATCGGTAAGCGCAATAATAATAGGTGGTGACTCACCTTAGCGGTGAAGAAGTAATTGTGTTTCACAATCCCAGTTGAATGGAGTACTCTATGACGAAAAAAACGGAAGGCATTATTTGGCTTCGATCCCAGATCCGTTTTGCCGCAATTGCTTCATTCGTCTTTTCTATTCTGATCTTCATAGGAATTACCCTGTCATTTCCAGGTGTCCTCGAGTGGAACTCATACCCAGTTTTTATAATTGGTTCTTTAATGGGTATTGTATTCACCCTCCGCAGGCCTCAAAATCCATTCAGTCTTAACCCTAAGTCCGATGCAATTTCTCACAGACTCAGTTATGAGGAACGCTCAACGTTTTTGGAAAAACACTGGGCGCTTATTCCTAGATCGGTCTTCTGGCTAGCGGGAACAATCTATCCACTCTTATTGTTACTTTATAACATCATCACGAGGTCTATCTACACCTCTCCAGACTTTTCGTACGTTGGCTTGCTAATGGGTTTTGGTACATCTATAACATTTTGCGGAAGCATGTCATTCATGGTTATTTACCGAAACTCGGATTAACCTCCTCAAATAACTACTATGACAGAATGATGTTTACCTCTACCCTTTACTTTCAGGAAAATTAGGAGCACCACAGAACCATCACGACTTCTTGATAAGAAACCCCCAGGAGGAATGGCCAGGGGAAGATTGGTAACCTCCAGAAGCCAAGATAACATCCCTCTTTATGGATCACGTTGTCCTCATATGAGGGTGTATCGAGGTATTTTCCTTCAGCGGTGGGCAGGATGACTCCGCCTGGCTCGTCTACCTCCGGGCGCGCTTCTACGATCCGAGCACCGGCCGCTTCCTTACGAAGGACCCCTTCCCCCGGTTCTCCTCCCTGCCCTCGACGCTGCATCCTTATACATACGCCCTGAACAACCCCGTAAATCTTGTCGATCCCAGTGGACAAAATCCCCTCGTAATCGCAGCGGCACTCGGCGGGCTTATTGGAGCAATAGGTGGTGCGATCTTCCACGCGCTGGCCAATCCTTGCGAGAGCATCGGCGACATGCTCACTTCTGGTGCATTTTGGCGTGATGTCGGGGTCGGCGCATTAAGCGGTGCGCTGGCGGGGCTTGTTGGCTTTTTTGCGCCCCAGCTTCTGGTCGCCGCGGGACTGAACATCCAGGCTGGCATCGCTGCTGCAGTCTTCGGGGGGGCGCTAACCGGCGCAGTCGTCTCAGGAACTGCCCAGGTCGTGACCAATGTTCTCACCGGTCAGCCATGGCATACTGGGCTCGTTGGGGCCGTGCTAACCGGCGCTGTCATTGGTGGGATTGCTGGCGGTGTTGGGTTTAAGCTAAGGCAATTATTTGATGTATCAAAATTAAAGAATCAATTATCGTCCTTACTCTCAAAAGGTGGAGGAGCCGAAGGGGTTACTGTCATAGGAAAACAAGGCGAATACGTAGAACTTGCCAATAAAATAGGCGCCAATGTTTTGGATATTCCTACAGAAGCGTGGAACCGTATTTCGAATATTGGTAGTAGAGTCGGTCAATGGGCAACAAATGTTCAATTTCTTGACGATGCAGTTACACGTGGAGATGTGTTTCGCTTGGCATCTTCGTTCAAATTGGGATGGGCGGAATCTAATACTTTTTACAAGGCCGAGCTGTGGCATCTCCTTAATAAAGGTTACAAATTAATAAGCGCATTCGGGGGTGAATGGTTAGTGCCTGGAACTTAGTGAGGAGCAGTGGATGGACTTAATTACATTTCAAGAAATGGTGGAACGTAATTTCAGTTACCTTACCAACGAGTTCGGATTTTCGATGGTACGCAAACATAGCTCAGAATCCTTTGGAAATGCCCTCCTTGAATATCAAACAGAAAAAACATTCCTACGAATAGCGTTGGACAGAAGTCAAGTACTCATCGATGTAAAACCGCTGTCGAGTACGGATGATTCCTGGTTTGGCTTACCAAGCCTGGTGGAATTCTTAGCTCCGGACTTTGATGAAACCGCATATATATTTCCTGAGAAATGGGATGACTATGATGACATGATCGAATGGCAAATTGAGCGCGTAGCGCGGATCCTGCGCCAGTATTGTGAACCCATTTTGAGCGGCAAATTCTCTAAGTGGAAAAAAGTAGATAAAATGCGTTTGAAAAAGATCCGACGGGAATATAAGGATATTACTGGGGAAGATTATCCATTGTAAGGCTACATTGCTGGTTTTTCAAACGCAAAGCAGGGAAGATTGAATATATGTTCGATTTTCTTTATCTACTTCGAGAAGATATTGGATAATTTAGAGATATCCGTTTCTTTAAAGGGGATAACTCTGATCTTTCGGAACGGAATATGAATACACAGTATGTATGACCTGTTAATAGGATTTATTACTGCTTAATTGCTATTCCAAATAAGTAAAAACGGCACCTACAAAGACGAATCTCGAATACGCATCTGGTACACCTCGATAAGCGAAGGGCAGGTTTCCATACTTGCCCAAGTTTTTTACAATCGCCAAGTTGAACTACAAGTCCAATCTCTTGTTACATACCCTCATTGGTCACTGCGCGTTATGCCCTCACTGCTTTTTCAAGATCGCTTAATGTACCTAGGTAATCCCTCATTCGTTTTCGCTTTTCCGACGAACGGGATGCTGCCGGCTTGGTCTTCCTGCGCGCGCGCTTTTACGATCCGAGTATAGGCCGCTTCCTGACCAAGGATCCATTCCCGGGATACCCATCCCTGCCTTCAACATTGCACACTTATACCTATGCAATGGACAACCCGGTCTATCTGGTCGATCCCAGTGGGCAAAATCCCCTCGTAATCGCAGCGGTACTCGGCGGTTTGATTGGAGGAATAGGCGGTGCGATCCTCCACGCGCTGGCCAATCCTTGCGAGAGCCTCGGCGACATGCTCACTTCTGGCGAATTTTGGCGTGATGTGGGGGTCGGCGCTTTAAGCGGTGCGCTGGCCGGCCTTGTTGGCGCGTTTATGCCCCAACTTCTGCCCGCCCTGGGTCTGAACGTCCAGGCCGGCATCCCGGCTGCAGTCTTCGGCGGGGCGCTAACCGGCTCAGTCGTCTCAGGAACCGTGACCAATCTCCTCACCGGCCAGGCGTGGTATGCTGGGCTCGGATCAGCAATACTTGGCGGCGCTGTCATTGGTGGGATTGCTGGTGGGCTTGGATATGGGGTTGGAAAAGTATTGCAGGGGCTAAAGTCGAACACATCTAGTGTGGCTTCTACAACCCTTCCTAACCTTGATGGCATAGTTAGAGATGCTTTCGAAGGAATTCCAATTGCCCGAACCTTGCCTCCCGGTACAATCCTGTATCGCGCTGAATTAAGTGACCAGCCTGTAGGGCGTTGGTTTGGAACACAATTAACAAGAACCTTGGCGAGGGCTGATAGATGGTGGAATATCCTGAAATGGGGATCTCGT
>JADFRQ010000060.1 GCA_022561215.1 Chloroflexota bacterium
GAGCAACGGCTGGCCCTGCACCGTCACCGCCTGAAACGCGCCGACGGCGCTCGCGCTGGCCTTCGCCACCGTCAGAAAGTCGTCAGCCATGGGACACCGGGGTGAATGATGCGGCGTCCGATTCGTCACTGTCATCACTGTGCAGGGTCCCTTCGATCTCCTGCCGCAACCGGTTCTGGAGGGGTTCGAATGGTATTTGCTGAATAATTGGCTCGATAAAGCCCATGACGATGAGCCGCTGCGCCGCCTCGTGCGGGATCCCGCGTGACATCAGGTAGAACGTCTGCTCGTCGTCAATCGGGCCGATCGAGACCCCATGTTTGCACTGCACGTCATCGGCCAGGATCTCCAGCATGGGAATCGTCTCCGCCTTCGCCATCCGGCTCAAGAGCAGGTTGTGGTTCGACTGATACGCGTTGGTCTGCTTGGCCGCTTGGGCGATCCGAATCAACCCGGTGTAGATCATGCGGGTCTGCTCCTCAAGGGCGGCCTTGAACTGCAGATCGGACTCGGTGTGCGGCGCCTGATGGTCTTGGAGCGTGTGCTGGTCGATGTGCTGGGTGCCATGCCCAAAGACAAACCCGTACAGCTTGGTGCTCGACCCCTCCCCGGCCAACTTGGTAATCACGTGCGCTTTGGAGAGTGCCGCCCCCAGGTTGACGTTCACCATCGTCAACGTCGCCCCCGCCGCGAGCGTAGCCCGTTGGAGGAGGAACTCGCGGGCGCGCGCATCCCACCGTTGCAGCCGCACATAGCGGACCGACGCCCCCTGCTCCAGCACCAGCTCGATCCGCCCGTTCACCAGCAGGGACGGCTCGGTCGTGTCCCCCTCCTCCGCCGAGGGCCCGAGCGTGCTGATGTACTCGTCGATGATCGTGACCTCGCTCCCCGCCCCGACGGTGATGAGGCTCATCGGAAAGATCGCCTGCTTGGTCGACGAGGAAAAGAGGCGCGTCACCCGGATCGGGGGATGGCCGGCGTAGTGCGCCGGCACCTGCACATAGAGGTCATCGTGGTGAAAGGCGGCATTGAGACTTGAGAGCTTCTGCTCCGCGTCGGTTAACCCGTTGGCCTCGAGCAGCCGACGAATTGGCTCGGGGTGGGTGTGCGCCATCTTCGCGAGCTCGTCAATCACCAGGCCGCCCTCGGCAGATGGGGACACGGTCCCTGACGGCGACTCGTGTGTTAACCAGACCCCGTTGGCGCGCGCGAACAGCTGCTCGTTGCCCAGCGGGCGGGTCAGTTGATCCACCTGGGATTCGCTCAGGGCCATCGACTGGTGGGGCGCGGGCGGGGCCATCGAGAATCCGCGCATCGGATCCAGCAGGGAGACATCCGTAGAGCGCAGCCCACTGAGGACGTTCACCAACACCGGGAAAAAGGTCAGCAGCGCAGTGATGATGATTTTTGGGACCACACCGAAGCCCAGCCATATTGTGAGCAGAGGTGCGATGGCAACCAGCGGCGTGGACTTCACCAGGATGGCGAGGGTCATCACCCCGCGCTCCATCCGCGGCCAAAGGCCAAGCAAAGTGGCGCCGAATGCACCGGCGGTGAGACCCAAGAGCAGCCCAGCAACTGCCTCGCCGAGGGTTATGACGCTGGCATTCGCGTAGAGCGGCAGGTTTTCGAAGAGCGTGCGCAGGATTCGTGTGGGCGCGGGGAGCAAGTAGATGGGGAGCTGCAACGCGCGCACGAGAATCTCCCAACCCAACAACACGGGAGCGATGATCAAGAATGCAAGCCAGAGATCGCTTGAGAAGAAACGTCTCATGATTTCAACGCCAGATCCGACCGAATCAAACGCACAATATCCTGGAATGCGGGCGTGGTTTCATCGCGTGGACGCGCGAGGTGGATGCGATGTTCGGCGTGAATTTGTCCGGGGCTGCGAGACATAACCAGCACACGATCGGCCATACGCACTGCCTCCGAAATGTTATGGGTAACCCATAGGACCGTGGGCCGGAAACGTTTCCAGAGGCCAAGCACCTCACGCGTGAGACTCTCTCGGGTTAATTCATCGAGCGCGGTGAAGGGCTCATCCATCAACCAGTAATCAGCGCCTAACGCAAGCGTGCGCGCGAGTGCTACGCGCTGCTGCATGCCTCCCGAAAGCGTAAAGGTATGCGCGGAAGCAACCTCACCAAGGCGCACAAGATCCAGGAGCTCCAGAGGAGAAAGCAGGGTGCGCGAATTTTTGGGATTGATTTTCTGGGCGAGCGCCACGTTGGAAAGCACACTGCGCCAGGGGAGGAGCGCAGGTTTCTGTGCCATCCACGAAATCTGTTTCGCGGCAGATGCTTGTTCGGGATTCAAATGGGCCAGATGCGCGCTTCCCTGGGTGGGCTCAACCAATCCAGCGAGAATACGCAGCAGAGTCGATTTGCCGCATCCGCTGGGGCCGATCAAAGCCACAAACTCTGATGGCTGCACCTCCAATTGGATATCCTTTAATGCCAGGTGCGCCTCGCTGGATGATGGATTGTAGGTGTGACTCAGGTGCGAGATCGAAAGATTCATGCGCCTTCCGCCTGCAATCCACGCGCGCCTTGCATTTGGTCGGGCTTAATGCGAAAGGCGCGCCATGGACGTGAGGCAAGCTCGGGGTTGAGCGGCTGACCCAGGAAGCGCATGCTGAGGCGCTCCAACAGCGCAGGGATGCCATCCACGAGATCATCATCCGAAAGAGGCAACGCTTTTCCTTGCGCTGAGATCCTGCGAAGCGGCGGCCAGGGTTCGTCGATCGTGAGCGATACGTGCGGGTTTTGTAGAAGATAATCCGACCACCTCGATCCAGACCAGGCGGCCACAAAAAACGAATCGCCATCCCATTCATGCCAAATGGGGATCACATGCGGTGTTCCGCTGGGACGGATGCAGGCCAGGCTCGCCACCCAAGGCCCCTGGAGAAAGCTGTTAATCTCATCTTCTGCTAGTGGAAGAGTGGGCCCGATCTTGGAGAGCAGAGCCGTTTTGTAGGGAGCATAGACGGGTGCGCCGATTCGGTAAGAAAGGCGGGCTGCCATCTGACGCATGGCGTCGACATGCTGCATCAGGCCATCGAGTGTATGCCGATACCTGGGGGCGCTGAGCAATAAGGCCGCGTTGGGGTGATGGCCATCCTGACAGATAGGCAATGCGAGCTCAAAGGAGTCGGCGTTTACCTTGATATGAAAACCCATGGAACGCACGGTAGCGGATGGTGAAGAGTTAAGGATCATGCCGGCGGCTGTTTCGTCCGGAGCGAAGCGCTGCCCTGACTCGAACGCAATGCGCACACGCTGGGAGCTCACGCGTTGTGCGAGCAGAAGAAGCTGCGGCGGGCTGGAAACGAGCAGCGCGAGGGTTTCATCGAGGGGCGGCGCGGCAGCCTCCTGCAAGAATGCGGTTAGCAATTCCTGAGGGTTTCCCAGGCTGCTCCCTCGCCATGCCAACAAGCGCGGGCCCGAGCGATAACGCGCGCGCGGGGCCGATTGCTCGATATACCCCAGCACCTTCAGTGT
Source organism: Chloroflexota bacterium (assembly GCA_022561215.1). Taxonomy (GTDB): domain Bacteria; phylum Chloroflexota; class Anaerolineae; order Anaerolineales; family E44-bin32; genus JADFRQ01. The sequence continues at coordinate 3,507 of JADFRQ010000060.1, forward strand.
TTGCAACAATTCAAAAAGGGTGCTGCGCGAGATTGCGAGCCTATCCACACATTCCTGCGGTGTCACACCCTCGGGATTGGCAAGCAAGAGCTCCAACAATCCCAATGTACGGCCTGCCGCAGGTACGGCGAGTTCAACCATAACAGCCCATCCAAAGTCCGAATTACAGTATCGTAGTCCATTATAGTGGATGACCCATGGCTGTCAATCAGTGTGGCGGCCTTGGCATACGCTGGTCATCCCGTGGACAAAAATGCATTTGGCTATCGCCGACCGATCTTCATATTCGCAGCATTAAGACCTAGGTGGATACGATCGCCGAATTGCGCATATCCATAAAGACCGATTTCATCACGCGAACAATCCCGTTTCTTTTGTGTCGCAAGCATGCCCTCTGGAAGTGAGAATGTTCCGCGCGGCGAGGTATACTAGCTTTTTGCGCGTGGGAGTGTGGGCTTTGGCATGCAATCCTACTTGTTGGCCTTGCGAGGACGCATTCCGATCATGCGAGCTCAGGAAATGGAATGATGAAGGCAACCGCTCAGCGTTTGTCTGCACTCAACGTACTATACTTCGCGACGCTGGCCCCGAGAATTCGCAAACTGCGGGAGCAGGGCGTCGATGTGATCCGACTGGACATCGGCTCGCCAGACTTGCCACCGCCGCAGGCGGTTGTGGCAGCGTTAAATGAGTGTGCCGCGCGCCCAGATGTTCATGGTTACGGACATCATAGGGGAACCCAGGCGCTGCGCGAGGCCTGGGCTGAGCTTTATGCGAAAAACCATCGTGTCGATCTTGATCCGGGAACAGAAATTGTCCCACTCGTCGGCTCAAAAGAAGGCATCTTTCATCTCACACAGACGGTGGTGGAAAAAGGCGATGTTGTGCTTCTGCCGGATCCCGGGTACGTAACCTACGCCAGCAGCGCCTCCTTCGCCGGTGGCGAGATGTACGCGATGCCGCTGCGCGCAGAAGAAAATTACCTTCCCGATCTTGAATCTATCCCTGAAAATATTTTGGCACGCGCAAAAATATTGTGGCTTAACTATCCCAACAACCCCACTGGCGCTCTGGCAACGCGCAAGTTTTTTAAGACCGCGGTCCAATTTGCGCAACGACATAATCTGCTTCTGTGTCATGACGCGGCCTACACACAGGTGACCTATGATGGCGTGCGTGCGGCAAGTATCTTCGAAATTGAGGGCGCCAAAGAAGTCGCCGTGGAATTTAATACACTTTCAAAATCGTACAATATGGCTGGATGGCGGGTGGGCGTAGCGGTGGGAAACACAAAAGCGCTGGCCGCGTTGTACACCTTGAAGTCGCACACCGATAGCGGGCACTTTCTCCCCATCCAGGAAGCGGCCGTGGCGGCGATGGCGGTTGATCAAGCCTGGGTTGATGAGCGCAATGCGATCTATCAGCGACGCCGCGATCTGGTCCTGAAAGCCCTGCGCGAGATCGAAGCCGTGTTCGCCGTTCCGCAAGGGGCGATTTACATTTGGTGCGCCTGCCCACAGGGCCTGACGTCAGCTGAGGTCACGGAGTCGCTGCTCGATGACGCCGGGCTTAGTCTCGCACCCGGTTCGATGTTCGGGGCGTTCGCCGATAGCCATGTGCGCATTTCGCTCTGTACGCCTGAAGATCGATTGCAGCAGGCCATGGATCGATTGATAAAATGGTGGCAGAAGCCCAGGGGCGGCAGCCGGTGAGTCCTGCGGCCGCTCCCATCATCGTCGTATCAGGACTGCCTCGTTCAGGAACATCTTTGATGATGTCCATGCTTGAGGCAGGGGGCATGACGCTGCTTAAGGACGATGTGCGCAAGGCCGATGATGACAATCCCAAGGGATATTTTGAATACGAACGTGTGAAAAACCTACGCGAAGGTGATGTTGCCTGGCTGTCAGAAGCGATGGGTAAGGGCGTAAAAATAATTTCCTACCTCCTGCCGCATCTATCAAATCGCCACCATTACCGGGTGATTTTTATGCAGCGGGATATCGCCGAGATCCTGGCCTCCCAGCGCAAGATGTTGATCAGCCGAGGGAAAGATCCGGACAAGATTGAAGAAGACGAGCTACGTCGCATTATGAGTGCACATTTGGTTAAAGTGCAGGATTGGATGCACCAACAGAACAACATTGCCACCCTCGAAATTCAATACCACCACTTGTTCGAACGCGCCACGGACCTGATCCCGCGTATCGACGATTTTCTCGGAAATATACTGAACCGTGCGAACATGGTGGGCGTGATCGACCCCTCTCTTTACCGGCAGAAGGCAAAATAGGCGCAGCGCAATCGAAAGGAGATGATGTTGATCTCAGGCCAGGTATGGAATCCTGGTCTCCGTCGCCTGAATAAACCTCCCGGAAGCTGGAATCGTCAAGGCAACGCACTTTGTTAGTGCAATGCACCTTCCTTGGTTAGATCGGCACTAATCCTTCTTGATCGACCATCACGTATAATGTAGCCGAACTCGCAAGCGGAATTCATCAGAAAAGGAACCTGTATGTACATTGACCCAAATACTGGCGGGTTATTGTTTCAACTGCTGGCAGTGTTCTTCACCGCAATTTCTGGCTTCGTCCTGCTTTTCTCCGGGAGAATCAAAATGTTTTTTGCGCGACTAAAGAGGACAATGCGCGAATCGGGAACGGACGGCGCAGAGCATACTCCCCCCTCCGATGACGAGCAATCCCCCAACTTTGAAGGCTAATGCCTGCTACGGAAAACAATAGATAATGAAATCGATTGTTGTGGGGTTCGACGCATTTGACCCAAGTATTTTCGAAGATCTATACAACCAGGGGAAAATGCCTAATCTCGGACGTTATGTCGATAACGGCAGCTATGCGCGCCTGCAAATTGCAAACCCGGCCCAGAGTGAGGTTTCATGGACGAGTTTGGCGACGGGATTGAATCCGGGCGGGCATGGGATCTTCGATTTCGTCCACCGTAACCCGTCGACGTACGCGCTGCATGTCTCCATGTTGCCAACGACGAAAAAACTGATGGGTGTTCAATTTATGCGCGCACACAATGCACCAACATTGTTTGATGCCGCTGTGCAGCAGGGTTATCCAGCAACATCCCTGTGGTGGCCGGTCACCTTTCCCGCACGGTTTGAATCTCCGGTGCGCACGCTTCCTGGGTTGGGCACGCCGGATATTCTTGGTCGACTGGGGGCGGGGATATTTTTCTCGCCCATCACCGATCTCGCCGGTGAAGCGTTCAAGACCAATATCGAGCTGCTGGGTAGTATTGGCGAAGGACGGTACCGAGGCTTGCTCCCGGGTCCTTTGAGGAAAAAAGGCGCCGAACTCCAGCCCGCTACGCTGCAAGTGGTGCTTGATCTTGACGACGAAAACAACGCGCGCCTGAAGCTTGACAAACAGAATTTTGAGCTAGCGAAGGGGATTTGGAGCCCGATCATTGAGCTTTCATTTCCCATAAAATTGGGGCTGTCGGTGAAAGCGATCACGCGCGTGATCCTGACTGAATTCCGCGGGTCGCCGGGATTGTATTTTCTGCCTTTGCAGATCCATCCCCTGTATTCCCCCTGGCCGTACGCAAGTCCACGCGGTTTTGCCAAGTCGATTTGGAAAACTATCGGGCCATTTCTCACCCTCGGCTGGCCGCAGGATACGACCGGCCTGGATGAAGGTTTTCTCGACGACGAACAATTCCTCGATCTATGCGAGGCAATCCATCAAACGCGCGAACACATTTTCATTAACCAAGTGCAAGATTTCCATGAAGGAATCTTGGCCAGCGTTTTTGATACCCTGGATCGCGTGCAGCATATGTTTTGGAGGGATCGTCCGCAGGTCGTTGCGCGCTGGTATGAAAAGCTCGATAGGATGCTTGGGCGTATCGAAGCGCAGGTCGAACAGCTCCGAGATTCGCAGCCCGCTATTTATGTACTCTCCGACCATGGCTTTGCCCCGTTCGAGTACAAGGTGCACCTCAATCGCTGGCTGATGGATCAAGGTTTCCTCAACGCCTCGACGGCGAACGCGCGTGGTGGAATGAAAGACATCGATTGGTCTCAAAGCCGCGCCTATGCCCTCGGCCTGAACAGCATCTATCTCAACCAGCAAGGGCGTGAAGCAGAAGGAATTGTTGCCGCCAATCATGTGGAAGAGCAACGCAACCTGATCCGCGAGCAATTGACAACCTGGAAAGGGCCTGACGGGAGCAATGTCGCGCCGCGCGTCTATAGGCGCGAAGAGGTTTTCGAAGGTCCTTTGAGTACTTATGCGCCGGATCTGGTTGTAGGTTTCAATCGGGGCTACCGTGCTTCGGCGCAGACAGGGCTGGGAGGATGGGAAGAAAAGTCGATTGAGGTGAACGAGGATCACTGGGGCGCCGACCATTGCATCGACCCGCAACTGGTATCCGGCGTGTTGTTCTCGAATAGGAGTTTGCATGGGCTCTCCCAGCCATCCTATCGGGACTTTCCGGAGCTGGTGACCGGTGAAGCACTCGATGCGCGCGAGCCACCCACTGGCGAGGCGCATGTTTTCCATGATGAAGAAGAGCAAATCCTGGAGGAGCGGCTGAAGGATCTTGGTTATCTTTAGGGATCGGTTTCGAAGGGAAGATATTGTACGAATCTTTGTATTGTGTGCATTTCCAATCCACGTCTGGACGATCCTTAATATGCTGCAGGATGTTCCCTCGTGGGTGCTCTATATGCCCACTATTGAAATACTAAGTACGGTCGCCTATACGCTTAGTTTCGCGCTGTTCGAAACACTGATTATTTTCCTGCCCATTCTTGCTTTCGGTCTGATCCTGCCACGCAGCTGGTCGAGAGCAAAGTATGCTTCGCTGAGCAGCGTCTTGCTGCTGGTCGGGACAGTGGTTGCGCTCATCCTTCAAATAACTATTCGTGGCTCTTCTCCGCAGCGCGTTTTGTTGATTGGCATCCTGGCGCTATTCGCCATTGCGCTCATTGTAGCGGTTCGGTTTCCCAAGATTGGCGAGACCGTGCTGGCCATCGCGGGGCGGCTTACCATCCTGACATTGCTCTACGTGTTTTTTGATATCCTGGGTTTGGTAGTGATTTTTGTGCGCAATGTGTGGGAGTTCTCGTGAAGCCACGATTTACCAGGCGCGATTTTCTAAAAGTGGCTTCGATGGCGCCGCTGCTTGGCGTTCGGCCTTCAGGCATAGGGCAGAGAAAACCATTTCCTGCAGAGGGAGCCGGCGCAGAAAACATCCTCGTCATCCTGTTTGACACGCTTTCTGCGCGCCACATCGGACTTTATGGATACGCGCGCGATACGATGCCCAACCTTGCGCGCTTTGCCGAGCGCGCCACGGTTTATCATGCCCATCATTCCGCCGGAAACTATACTACGCCGAGCACCGGGTCTTTTTTCACGGGGACGTATCCCTGGAGGCATCGCGCGCTTAGCCATCAGTCGACGGTTGATGAAAGTTACGTGGCGAGGAACTTATTCAGCGCGTTTGGCGATAACACCCACACACGCGTGGCTTTCTCTCAAAACTACCTCGTAAATCTTCTTCTGTATCAGCTGCGCAAAAATCTCGATGCGTTTACGTTGCCGAGCGATATCGCCTTGGTAGACTACAATTTTTCGGATCAAGCCTTTTTCGGGGATTACGTTGTCGCCTCACGCAGTGAGCGTGCGTATTTAAAGAAGCCCGGTAAGTTCTCGAACTCCCTTTTTTTGTTCCCTATATTCTGGCTGTTAAAGACATTTGATCAACGCAGAATCAAGGAGAGCCTGGCCACGCAATTTCCTCGAGGTGTCCCTGGCTACCACGATATGTTTTACCCACTTAATGAGACGATCGATTGGATCGCGCAGCAACTGCAAACGCTGCGGCAGCCATTTTTGGCTTACATGCACTTGATGCCGCCGCATGATCCCTCCGCGCCCAGTGCTGAGTTTGTAAATATCTTCTGGGATGGTTACAAACCGCTTTCGAAGCCGCCGCATGTTTTCTGGGAGGGGCACCCGGATTGGTTCCTCAATGAGCAAGCCGTGTACTACGATGAATACATCGCCTACGTCGATTCGGAATTCGGTCGGCTGCATGATTTTCTAGAAAAAGGTGGATTTCTTGAAAACACATGGGTCGTGTTCACCTCCGATCATGGCGAGCTATTCGAGCGCGGGATTTGGAAACATACCACACGGGTGCTCTACGAACCGGTGGTGCATGTCCCACTCCTCATCTCTGCACCCGGCCAGCGGGTACGCGAAGATGTCTATGTACCCACCAGCACGGTTGATCTCTTGCCCAGCTTACTGCATTTCGCCGGAAAGCCCGTTCCGGATTGGTGCGAGGGAAAAGTCCTCCCCCCCTTCGGCAAAGAAACCGATAGGGCGATCTTTATCGTCGAGGCGAAAAGCAATCCAAAAGCAGGGCCGCTGGTCAAGGCCACCCTGGCGATGATTAAGGGAAAATACAAACTGATTAAGTACGTTGGCTACGAGAAGCTGCGGGGCTATTTTGAGCTTTATGATCTCGAGAATGATCCCGAAGAAATGAACAACCTTATCGAATCAAATCATCCAATGGGCCCGCAATTTCAGGACGAACTCAACCGCAAAATCGAGCAGGTTAACGAGCCATACCTGCGCTAGGTGCAGCGAACCCCAAGCGCAGCAGCTGACGACAAGGTATTCGTCCTGTTTTTCGTCAATGATTGCTAATGAGTCAGTATGTGATCTTCCCGGCAACCTGTTTCCTATTCCCCGATTGCGCTAATGTCATGCCGAGGAGCCGAGGTGAGCGAAGCGATCAGCGACTAGGAGTCCTGATGTTGCAGCGCATCGAGTCATTGTCTCTTCAGAGAGATTCCTCTTGCGGCCCGATCGGCCTCACTCGAAATGACATTAAATTAGGGTGTCTTCTCGTGGGTGTAGGGGCGGGGTTTCCCCGCCCTAGGAAGTTCTAATCGCGGGGGAGGATTGGTACGAAGGATCTCGTTTTCCGAATTGGAGAAAGCTCATTTATGAGGAAAGAACGCATTTGAGTGAGCGTTTTGCCAGTCTATAGGATCAGAAAAGATCCCGCGAACGCGGGATCTTTTCTTGTTGAGCGGAGCTCATGCTGCGGCATACTCTGTGGGAACTTCGGGCAGGATGGCCATCGCGGCCTTGATGCTTTCCTCTGGGAGTGCATAATCTTCCAATGAGCCTTGGTTATAAGCGTCATAGGCTGCCAAATCCAAGAGGCCATGCCCGGAAAAGTTGAAAGCAATCACTTTGCTCACGCCTTCCTCTTTCGCCTTGAGCGCCTCGTCGATGGCAACTTTCACCGCGTGCGCCGTCTCCGGCGCCGGGATGACGCCTTCCGTCTGTGCAAATTGCACCGCGGCCTTGAACACAGGCAATTGTGACTCGGCCGTCGCTTCGATGAGGCCCTTGTCGTATAACGCGGCGACAATCGGAGCCATGCCATGATAACGCAGCCCGCCGGCATGAATCGGTGCGGGGATGAACGTATGCCCCAGGGTGAACATCTTGGCGATGGGCGCAGCTTGTGCGGTGTCGCCGTAGTCGAAGGCATAAATTCCCCTGGTGAGGCTGGGCGAAGCGGTTGGCTCGACGGCAATGATTCGAATATCCCTGCCATCGACTATTTTTTCGCGCATGAAGGGGAATACAAAACCGGAGAAGTTGCTGCCGCCGCCGATGGAGGCGATCAAGATATCGGGATACTCATCCGCCATCTCAAACTGTTTCTGTGTCTCCAAACCAATCACGGTTTGATGCATCAGCACATGATTGAGCACGCTCCCCAGGGCATAATTGGTGTCATCATTTGTGCCCGCCGTGAACACAGCTTCACTGATGGCGACGCCCAACGATCCCGGATGATCTGGATCTTGCTCGAGGAAGGCGGCGCCCATCGGAGTCGACGCGTTTGGGCTCTCCACAACTTCCGCGCCCCAGGTCTCCATCATCACACGCCGGTAGGGTTTCTGGTTGTACGAGACGCGCACCATGAATACCTTACACTCCAGGCCGAGCAGCTTACAGGCGAAAGCAAGCGCGCTTCCCCATTGCCCTGCACCGGTCTCGGTGGCCAGCCGCTTGAGGCCGGCCTCCTTGGCGTAGAAAGCCTGCGCGATGGCAGTGTTGGGTTTGTGGCTTCCTGATGGACTTCCGCCTTCGTATTTGTAGTAAATGTGGGCGGGGGTATCCAAGGCCTTTTCCAGCCGGCGCGCCCTGATCAGTGGGGAGGGGCGATACATGCGATAAATATCACGCACGGGTTTTGGGATTTCGATCTCTCTTTCTTTGCTAAACTCCTGCTCATTCAGAGCTGCGCAAAAGAGCGGAGGGGGAAGAATCGTCGGCTCTTTGGTTTCCGGATGCAACAGTGGCGGCAGGTCGAAGCCAAGATCGGCCTGGATGTTGTACCAGGTCTTCGGGATATCTTCTTCGCTCAGTAAAAACTTGCTCTTTTCGGTCATGTCTCTCTCTCCTTATCGGTGGACCATGTTTACGAATTAAGATTGCTCGCCTTTTGGTTCGATTCGACCGCCTCCCTTCTCGTCTTTTCCAGGCTGCTATGCGGATACAAAAAACGCTCGCCTCCGATGGAGACGAGCGCTGTATTGCGTCCGTGGTGCCACTCCGCTTAGGCTGTGCTTCCAAAATAACCCCCGTCAGAGACGAAAGGGCATGAGGCCAGCCTCACTTATTTCGGGCACACTTAATCAGATGGTGCCCGCTCCATGATAACGGTGGATTCTCCGGCACAGGTTACTCGGCGCTCACTTGAACAATAGCGAAAAGCCTTTCACCCTGCAGCTCCGAGGTCCATTCAGCGTCAATGTGCGCACGGGGCTTTCACCTACCCCCGCTCTCTGTGCCGCTTAATTAGCGCTTACTCGTCCTCATCAAAGCATTTACAGATATTGTATTGTCCAAAAAGTTTAGGAGATGTCGTCTGCAGAGTCAATAGGCGCCCGTAAGTGTGTTGGTGAGTTGAAAGAGGATGCGGGTGATCAGGTATTAGGAAACAGCGAGCGGAAAGCTGCGGGCTGGAGCTCGGGCCTGTCGCCCTTCCGACAAGGATTGCAAACCGATTTTTTTCAATCCATAATTAGGAGTAGGCGCAATTTCATGGGAATAAAGAAGCTGTGGCAAGCGCCAATCCTTTGACCGCAGTCTTTGATCTTGACATTCCAGTAGATGGAAACTATACAATCTGGTTAGAGCGTGGGCCAAATAACCCGAAAAGAAGGAATTTGATGCGCAAGACAACAGATGACATCACGGATCTCGTCCAAATTGGACAAGTAGCCCAGACGTTGGGAGTCAATCCCAAAACGGTTCGCTACTACGAAGAGATAAAGCTCATTCCCGAAGCCCCTCGAAACAACGCCGGTTATCGGCTCTATGATCAGGCGGCCTTCGATCGACTATCTTTCATTCTGCGCGCGCGCAACCTGGATTTTTCGCTTGATGATATCGGGGAGATCTTGGCCCTTCGAGAAGACGGCGAAGCTCCTTGCCTCTATGTGACCGAGCTGGTAGACAGGCGCATTTCAGATATTGACACAAGAATCGAAGGCCTGCGTCAACTGCGCCACGAGTTGGAGGATATCCGCGAGGAGGCCAGGTCTATCCCTCGCGAAGATATTCTGCTTAATGACTGCATCTGTCACCTCATCGAAAACGAGGCGCTGGTTGCGCGTGATCCACTAAAAGAGAAAGACTGATGATCACACCCATAGCGATTTCCGATGGAAACTTTGACGCCGACGGGCTGCAATCTGGTCAGCCAATGCGGGTCGACTTCTGGGCCGAATGGCGCCGATCACGCGAATCGATCGGGCCCATCTCCTGGAAATTTCCGCTGAAAACGCCGGGAGATTGGTTATCGCCCGGCTGGGCACGGAGGCCCATCCATACTGGATGATGGACTACGGCGTGATGGGCTGGCCAACACTTAATCTTGCTCAAGGATGGCAGACCGACTCATCTCGATCATTCAATCGGCGGCTTCCCATAGGGGTGCGGCTGCTGAATAAGTGCGAAACGAGATCGACGAGAGGCCATCACTCGGGTGGCGAAGTGAGGTAAGAATTCGGCCTTTCTCGCATCTATGAAGAAAGGGCTAAACATTCTAGTAACTGGAATGTAGGGACCAGTAATTGAAAGCAACAGAGAAGGAGAAAAATAAGATGTCGGAGATTAATACGCTCAACTTAAAAGTCGTAGGCGAACACACGCTGCACTGCGCCGGCTGTGAACGCACCGCCGAGTTCACCCTCTCGCGCCTGCCTGGGGTGAAGGCCGTCAAGGCCGACCATAAGGCGCAGACCATCCAGGTCAGTCTGGAGTCGGATGAGACGGACCTCGAAAAAGTGAAAACGGAACTGGAATGGATCGGTTACGAGGTGGAGGCCTTGTGAGCGTCCAATCCAGTCAACCCTTTCGAGCCGGCAGGCGCGCTGCATGGCTGCAGTATAGTGCGCTGCTGACTGCCTTCCTGCTTATCGTTGCAGGCGGGTATCTGGGCTTCCGGGCCTTTGCCACCGCGCCCGATCTGAGTGTCCTCAATCTCTATGCCCTGGCCGTCGTGGCCGGCGTGGCGAGTTTCTTCTCACCCTGTGCTTTCCCGCTTCTGCCAGGCTACCTTTCCGCCTACTATCTGGCCGGGCAAACAGAAAACGACGATCAGCCGGCTGTAAGCCGCGGACTAGGGCTGGGCCTGGCAGCGGCGCTGGGTGTGATGAGCTTTACCCTGATCCTAGGTGTTATCATCGCCATTTTGGGGACGGGCATCGGAGAGAGTCTCTCCATTTCCAGCGCGGAACCAAGCCAGTTTGTGCGCGTCTTCCGCGGCCTCGTGGGCGTGGTGTTGCTGACCCTGGGCATTGGACAACTCGCCGGTTGGAACCTGAAACCCGGATTCGTCGACGCCTTCACCTATCGGACGCGACCGCGGCGTGACGGCGGACGGGGGCCGGCGAGAAGTATGTATCTCTACGGATTGGGCTACAACGCCGCCGGTATCGGCTGCACCGGACCAATCTTGGCCGGGTTGATGGTTTTTGCCCTTTCGTCCGGTGGGTTCGTTTCCGCCCTGACGGCGTTCGGCGTCTTCGCACTGACGATGGGCACCTTGATGCTGGTTATCTCCGGCCTGGTGGCCGCCTCCAGGCAAACGCTGATCACGCGCCTGAAGGCCGCCACCCCGAAGATTAAGACGGGCGCCAGCGTCCTCTTGATCTTGGTCGGGTTGTTCAACATCTATACATCCTACAATTTGGAGCTGTTCCAGCGGGTGCTGTTTCCATAACGCATAGAAAACCCTGGGCGAACAACTCCGAAAGGCGAGATCGAGAGTAACCGTGGGGTGAAAGGGCAGGGAGAGGATTTCACTGCACTTACGCTAACGTTTCTTCATACCGTCCAATTCTACACAAGCGATGAAACCGACGAAGGCAATAAAAAACCCGACAGAAGTTCACACCTGGTATGGAGCCCGGGGCCGTGTCGAATTGCACGACCCGCTCTGGCACATCGCCGGGATCTGGGGGCTCGATCTTCCCCATCCACCGCTTGTAAACCTGCTCATCCGCAAGGGGCTGCCGCGCGAGGCCAAGCTGGAGCTCTCTTTCCACCACGAGTTTGGCCATCTACAGATGCTTCCGTTCTCCTTACTGGGCACGGTGGTTCTTCTCCATCGATCCTGGCGAGCTGGCCGTCTTAGCTGGAATCGTCTGCCCTGGCTGTGGGCCAAACATCACGCCTTCTGGGAGATGCTGGCGGAAAGTTACGTAATGGGCGCCATCGGCCCGCGTTATAAGGCCTTGTACGGCAACAGACTCCACCGCGGCTTGCTTCTTTTTTGGTTAGGGACCGCGATCCTGGTTGCGCTGACCCGGCCTATAAAGGATTAAGACCAACTTGGCTGGGTAGTTCCCATAGCGGAGCTGCACCTTGATGAGAATGTAGAGACTATTCTGCGAAGTGTTTGGCCTTATTCGAGGGTTTCCCCCCGCGGGGAAGTGGCATTAGAATTAAAACACCGGGATCAATCAAAAGACGAATCATTCAGGCGGAAAATTATTGAGCACGTATTCCCCTTCGATAAGTTCCAGACGGATTTCTCAGTCTCTTCCGATGATCTCCGCAACTATGATGCCCCTTTATAATGACGTCCTATAAAGACTCAAAATCCTACTCCGGGCGTTCGGCGTTTAATCGAGCAGATTCGAATGTGCGTCTGGATTCATGATTTCCCTGTTGCAGGCAACCTAAAATTAACATATGCTGAAGGAGACGATAATTACCATATCTTCCACAGGGGTAAATTATTTATCCAGATAAACCAATATTGAAGAAAGTTGACTAATGAATCTGTCTCCTCGGGGGTTTATTTTGAGTGAATGGCCAAATAAAGGAATATCCGCCGTAACATAAGCGGGGAGTAGAGAGAATCACTAGTTAGGCATCTGTCGATGGACTAGCCTGTACATGGGAATACAAAGCGACATTCAGCGGGTGCGAGAGTTCCGAGGTGTTTCACTCACAAGGACTCTCGCTGGAATCGAGGCGGACCTCTTAGGATGTTACAAGAATGATGTTGCTGGCGCCGCAGAGCATTTGTCAGTGGATTCAGAATTGCTGCTCGCTGCCGCTGGAGTAAAGGATGCCAGTGCCCAAATTGACGTTGTTATCCATGCTGTTGGCATTCTCTATTCCCTCCCATACCTCCTTGTCAAGAGTGAATTCATCGAGGCAATCTCCCTAGGAGCCGGGAATGCAGCCGGCGAGCACGACCTCATAACCAGCCGAAGATTGGCCGAGTTTAAGTTCATCCGCTGGCGTACTAAAGGGAATGCAGTGCGGGAGAAGTCTGTATTCGAAGACTTTGTCAAGCTCGTAATGGCCGACACAACCAAGGATAAATATCTCTACCTGCTTGATGGTTCTAAGACTTCCAAGTTTCTATCCGGAAAAAGCTCAACCGTTCGGCTGCTCGATCGCAGCCTAAAATTGACCGAACGATACAAGCGCAGATATCAAAATCGCTTTCCCACAGTTGGTGATTTCTACAGAGAATTTGCCAACGAAATATCGATGGTCGATTTGCCAGATGTTGTTCCCGGGATTGAGGCACTGATAATTTGAGGGTGGCTTTCGAGCTTAACTTACCAATAGCCTGATTTCAATTGTTGAGAGGAGTACCCCAGTATGGGAATTACGCCAAATCAAATCCAGACTGCGGAGGCGCAACAACACCAAGCTGCGCATGATCCCAATCCTCAGGTTCGCGCCATTGCAGGTCCTGGCACGGGCAAGACACATGCAATCCAAGAACGGGTGAGATGGCTGATCTCAGGGGGCGTTGCACCTCAGAACCTCTTCGTAGTCTCATTTACTCGCGCGAGCTCTCGTGACCTGCGGGAACGCATCATGCCGTACTGTCTCCAAAATGGTCAGGTCGATGCATCCGCCGTTAGTGTGTCTACTCTTCACTCGCTTGCGCTGAGAGCCCTTCGCGCTGCTGGTTTGTTGGCATACCCAAGCGACCCGGTGGTTATGGATCAGTGGGAACTTGAGTATGTCCATGATCCAGAGTTTTCGAGAGCATCCGGTGTCCGACCAGGTACACAAAGGCCTCTATATACACCAAGTAGAGCTAAGCGGATCCGCGAAGACTTCGAAGCTTTCTGTGGAACTGGCCAGTGGCGCCCGCCCGGCTATATTCTTCCTTCTCCACCTGTTACGCGATCGGAGCGTCGTAATTACCAGAATTTCCATTCGCCGCGAGCGCAGCTGTATTCGTACGTCCTGCCTGGGGAAATAGTCCGCCAATGCGTCGAAAACATATCTGCAGGCGCTCTCGACACACAGGAGCTATTGGGTATCGAACACCTCATTGTGGATGAATACCAGGATTTAAATCCCACAGATATCGCATTTGTTGATCACCTAACAGCTTCAGGTGTTGTTGTATTCGTTGCAGGCGACGATGACCAAAGTATCTACTCGTTTAGGTACGCGTCTCCAGGGGGGCTCCAGTCATTTGTTAATCGCTATCCGAACTCTGGCGATCATCAATTAACCGATTGCTTCAGATGTACACCTGAAGTCCTGTCCGTTGGCGAAGGCTTGATGCTTGCCCACTCAACACCGGCGAGGATCCCAAAGCAAACCTCTTCTCTCTATTTAAATTCTCAGCCCCCTGAGCCAGGGATCGTACACAGATGGACTTTCCAAAGCGGAATCGCTGAGGCTAGGGCGATTGCCGAATCCTGTAGCTCGCTCATCGCATCTGGCACTCATGCCCGCGAAATAATGATCTTATTGAGCAATACTCGTGCGGTCCTCAATCTTATGGTCCAGGCTATGGAGGAGGCGGATATCTCGTACGAGTCGCCACGCGGGGAAGCGTACCTTGATACCCGTTCCGGGAGATTCGCGTTTTCGATAATCCGTGTTGTGTGTGATCTGGCTGACTATCTTGCACACCGTGTATTGATGGGCGCTAGGCCGCATGTTGGCCCAGGGACATGCAATGCCATTGCTGAGTTGGCGATCACACGTAACCTGAACTACCAATCGCTATTTCATCAGCCTTTGCCTGAAGGTGTTTTCGCGGGCCGTCAGTTATCCGCGCTTCGAGACGCTCGCAGGACTTGTTCCACGATTTCTGCTTGGATGCCAGATGACGAACTCAGTCTGCGCTCCCAGGATATCCATCAGTTGATCCTCAATACATTTGGTCAGGGAGAAGCTGATCATTGGGACGACGAGATCGCACATCTTCCGCCGGACATGACGCTTTCTGAAGTCCGGGACTATTTGTGGACAGACAACGATGAGCAGCGTGCTCTGCTGCTTCAAGCAGTCTATGAAAGGCTTGAGCTGGAGATGCCAGAGGCTGGCTTCCTGCCACCACAGGTACGAATAATGACTATGCATGGTGCTAAAGGCCTTAGTGCAAGGGTGGTATTTATCCCTTGCTTGGAGGAGGAGCTGCTACCTGGATCGCGGCGTCAGCCATATCCTGGCCTTGTACTCGAGGCAGCTCGATTGTTATTTGTTTCCATCACTAGGGCTCGCTCGGCCTGTATCCTCTCGCATGCACGAACGCGAGTAGTGTACGGGGCGTTCTCTCGCCACCATCCCTCTCGCTTTCTCCGCAACTTGGGAGGCCAATTCAGAACTAGGACATCAGGTTTGAGCGCTACGGAAAACGCGGCGATTATCCAGTCATGCGCCAATCTTTGACGGGAATTGCAGATGCCTAACCCCTTGCTGGAACGGACCGGGGATGCTGCCGCAAATTCTAGAGGAAATAGAGATCGGGTCGCTGGAAATGCTTGTGAGGGAGTAATCCCCGGCCGCTCAGCTCGCAGCCGTTAGGGAGCGCTCGGTATAGTCACTCGTATGAAAGGGAGATGGAATTAGGGGCAGAATGAGTAGCTTCTTCGACTCTTTGTATTCACAGTTCCTGTTGCGAGATCTGCTGGCAAAGGTTGTCCCTGGGTTCATCTCACTAGCCGCGATATCAGTCCTACTTGTGCGGCATCCGCTCGAGCTCGTCGAACGGTTGTCGCGTGTGCATACCCTCGTCACACTCGGCACGCTATATGGAATCAGTTTCATGATTGCTATGCTCTTTCAATTCGTAGGCGAGCGATTAGGGCTTCTTGTGATCTTCATCTGGCGAGAGAACGAGGAGCTTGATGCCCGTCAAGATTCGCTTGAGCATGCCCAGAATTTCCTTAGAGATAAGGGCTTGACGGACAATATCCTCCGGCAGCGAGAGCGTTTTGCGATACTCAAGGAAATGTCGGGGAATTTCGGGATGTCAATGCTGGTTGTGGCCGTGACTGCGTTCGCGCGCGCCTTGGCGTCGCGCCCGTCAGCACAAGCTGTGCTGCTCATGGCAGTTCTAGTTCTTATTGGTATTGCATTCCTTCTTTTCAGGCAGAATAGGCATCACGCTCAGGAACAGCTGATTTGGGAACGACACCTCATTGAGCCTCGTTAGTGGTTACGTATAGCGCTCCCTAACAACTTCCATGAGAAGGCATAAATTGTCAAGGGTCGACGTGGCGACCATTCTCTCTTGTCCGCACTAGCCCACATCCATTCGTCTCACTTCCATCCGCACTCTAAGTGGGCTCATTTCATAAGC
>JADFRQ010000117.1 GCA_022561215.1 Chloroflexota bacterium
CCCCATCAAAAATGCGTTAGGTGTGCTTGAAACGTACCAAATTAAAGATGAACTTCCGAGGGCGGTTCTGCGTATCCTGCGAGCTGTAGAATCTAAAAGTAGGGTTCAAATCGGCCATCCGGCAGCTCATTTCTTGATCGGAAGCGTGCACACCGCCGCGAAGGCTGCCGCATCGTATGCTCAGGAACTAGGCTTTCAACCATTCATCGTCACAACATCTCTCAAGGGTGAATCGCGAAAAGCGGGAACGTTAGTTGGAGCACTTGCCAAGAGTGTGGCCGGCAACATGGATGGTGGAAAGAAACACGTTTGCCTGATTCTTGGCGGCGAAACCACGGTTAAAATAGTGGGATCTGGTTGCGGTGGTCGCGCTCAAGAATTAGCGCTTGCATTTGCGGTTGAAATTGAAGGGTATGATCATATTGGACTGATGACCCTGGCTACGGATGGTGTAGATGGCCCAACGCCTGCAGCGGGAGCCTTTGCAAACGGAAATACGATCCATAAAGCCCGCGCTAAGGGCATTAACCCCTTTGAGGCATTGCAAGAAAATGATAGTTACACCTTCTTCCGTGGTCTTGGGGATTTGCTGGTTACCGGACCATCTGGAACCAATGTGAGTGATCTCGTTATATGTATCATCACTTGATCTCCCTAATGGAATGAAGGTGCACATGGCCAATTATGACCATACGGAATGAAGTTCACTTCGAAGGCGGAAAACATGATCGACGTAATCCATAAAGTAAACGATTGGCTTGCACTAGAAATGGATATCGCAATTGCAATCGTCGTAAAAACCTGGGGCTCCTCTCCAAGGCAAGCGGGTGCGTGGATGGTTATTAATGGAAGCGGAGAATTTGATGGATCCGTCAGCGGCGGCTGTGTAGAAGGTGCAGTTATTGAAGAAGCACTGCAATCGATAGAGACTCATCGGCCAAAGATGCTTCATTTCGGAGTGGCCGACGAAACGGCTTGGGAAGTCGGCCTGGCTTGCGGAGGGGAGATTGATGTTTTCATCAATCCGTTGTATGGCAAGGATTCCCAGACGAGGAAACATTTCCGAGATATTATGGTTTCGGTCGGCGGTGATGGCCAGTACAGCATGGCGCATATTATTCGCGGAAGCGAAGAAAACTTGGGAAGTTATTGGTTTTCCTCCGCCATGGGGAGCATGGGGACCATGAGTGAGGAGCTGCAAAGTTTTGTCCTAACCGACTCGCAGGATGATATCCTGAGCAGCAAGGCGGCGGCGGAAATTCATAAAGTGGGAGAAGATGGAGGAGAATTATTCCTGGAGTTTCACCCACCAGTAATGAAATTAATTATTGTCGGCGGGGTGCACATCGCCATGCCGCTTGCCCATCAAGCGGTACTTCTTGGCTATCGAGTCTTCGTCGTAGATCCGCGCAGTGCATTTGGAACCGAGGCACGTTTTCCGCATATTGATGGTTTGTTCACCTCATGGCCTGATAAGGCGCTGGAAGAAATTGGTCTGGACAGCGGTACCGCAGTTGCAGTATTGACGCATGATCCAAAAATCGACGATCCGGCATTAAGCAAAGCGCTATCAAGCTCGGCATTCTATGTCGGCGCGCTGGGCAGCAAACGAACGCAAAAAGATCGGAGAAGGAGGCTGCTCGAATCCGGACTCTCGCATGATCAATTGGCCAGGCTCTATGGGCCGATTGGGCTGGATTTGGGAGGTCGAGACCCGGAGGAAATTGCATTGAGCATTATGGCGGAAATTGTGGCCGCACGTTCGGGAAAGCATGCTGGTTACGGTCGCGATCCTGGTTAATATCGCTGGGAGTTCCCGGCCTGCCGCCCACGTGCACAGGTCTTGCACCGTAACACATAAGTAGGAGAGATGGGTATGGATCGCTGTCTGTCTGAGATGATCTGGCTCACTGAAAGAGAAGATCATTGGTTGTTGGGGTATTGAAAGGAATAGAATCAGTTTATTGGGTGATGGATAGTAGGCGGGAACCCATCGTTTTAAGAGTAAAATGAACATGGTCAAAATCGGTCTGGATTGGATTGTAGAGTGATGGAAGAGCTCCCAAGGTTTGGGGATCATGGGCATAAATATGTTTTCCCACAATGCAAACGCACGGAATTCGAACCTGTCAAAGCCTCAGGGTCGATTTTGAAAATGCCAATAATAGAGTTTGCAGTGGGCCAAACTTGACGTGCCAAAAAAAAGACGGTATGCTTAAAATCAAATTTAGGATAGCCTAAACGTTATGCCGTGGCTTAAATACTCGATGATCGCAAATTTGCAGTCCTCGATCAAGGCAAAATCGGACGTGGAGTGACGAATGGAACAAGGGCTGGCAATAAAAACAAGTGGATTGATAAAAAGTTATGGCAAGGTGCGCGCACTGAGAGGGGTAAATCTTGAGGTTAAACGCGGAGAGCTATTTGGATTTCTGGGGCCAAATGGAGCCGGAAAAACCACGACGATACGCTGCATGTTGGATCTCATTCGTCCTCAGGGCGGTCTAATTCAGGTGTTGGGACTTAATCCGCAGGAAGATCCTGTTTCCGTTCGAGAAAAAGTTGGCTATGTCCCCGGAGAATTAAGCCTGGAATCTAATCTGAGAGTTGAAAGTCAGCTGCGCTATTACAACGATCTACGTGGCAAAAAAGCCGATTGGGATTATGTCCGCCAGCTTGCAGATGGTCTTAATCTTGATCTCAAGCGTTCGATAAAGAATCTTTCGAAAGGAAACAAGCAGAAAATTGCTGTCGTGCAGGCATTGATGTCCAAGCCAGAATTGTTGTTGATGGACGAACCTACGAGTGGTCTCGATCCGCTCATGCAGCAGGAAGTTTATCGCTTGCTCCGCGAAGCCGCGGCAGGTGGAGCGACCGTTTTCTTTTCCTCCCACATCATCAATGAGGTCGAGGCATTGGCCGATCGAGTGGCCATTATCCGTGATGGCGTGATTGTGGAAGAGGCGCAGCCAAGCAAATTAGTGAGTATGGCAATGCGAAAATTTCATGTGCGCTTTAAAGAATCTGTCGATCTCGATCCATTATCCAAGCTTGAGGGCGTTACCCTGCTTAGCCGCAGCAATGGCACGGCAGTCACGCTTAATGTCGAAGGTGATATGGATAAACTAATTAAGGCCCTTGCGTTATTTCCCGTCAGCGATATAAGTATCGAACATACTTCACTGGAAGAAATTTTCCTTGCTTACTATGCGACAGATAAGGATAAGAAGGAGGAGACGATAGATGAGAGCCGAATTTAAACATTCGTTACGTCGAGCCCGTGGCCAAATCATTGGCTGGGGATTGGGCTTGTTTCTCTACGGCGGCTTAATGGCGATTTTCTTCAGTTCGGTCGCGGATATTGGCGCCGAAATGAATGCTCTTTTAGAAAATTATCCGCCAGAAATGCTGGCCTTCTTCCCAAGCATGGATGATTTTACTTCGCCGGTTGGCTATTTGAGCATTGAATATTTCAGCTTTATACCAATCATACTGGGCATCTTCGCGGTGACCGCTGGCGCGCGATTGCTTGTGAGCGATGAAGAAAAAGGCATTCTGGATCTCTTGATGGCGCATCCGATAAGCCGCTCATCCATGTTTTGGGGTCGTTTCAGCGCCTTTGCGGTTAGCATAATGGCGATCCTTCTCTCCGCTTGGCTCGGACTGGTGCTTCCTTCGCAAAGTTCGGGGATGGAGCTTACGGCAATTGAATTGCTTCGTCCATTTCTGCCGCTCTTTGCCTTGCTGCTCTTTTTTGGCAGCCTGGCCTTGCTGTTGAGCATGCTGCTTCCTGCAGGACGGGCAGCGGGCGCTTTTGCCGGAGGACTCCTTGTAGCCAATTTCCTATTATTTGGACTTTCAAACCTCAATGAAGATCTCGTCCGCTTATATGAAATTTCGCCGTTTTATTTCCATCAAGGGGGGCCGGCGATCGATGGTCTGGAATGGGATTCACTGGCTATCTTGCTAGCCGCGTCGGGTTTGTTCACTGTGCTGGCGCTGATCCGCTTCCGCCGAAGGGACCTGCGCGTCGGCGGCGAGGGTGGGTGGCAGTTTTCGCTTGGCGACTTTCTTAAACGCCGGAAGGCGCTAGCTGAAGCCGGTGCCGATTGAAAAAACGCGTTCCGAACGATGAAGTTCTATTGCTCGGCATGCATGGCAATCCAGGCAAGCA
>JADFRQ010000061.1 GCA_022561215.1 Chloroflexota bacterium
GCCTCAGCAGGCAGCATTGGTGTATGTTGAACAGTCGGGCTACTCAGGTCGCAGCCATTAGCGGTAAAACGGAGATAATAAAATGGAAGTCCTAATAGGCGTTCTATCATCTTTAGCGACTACCGGGCTCATCTCAATTCTGATATTCCTTGCTAGGAATTTATTCATCGAGCGGTTGAAGCTTATGCTTCAGAAAGAGCACAGCAAGTTCCTGGATGAATTGCAGTGGAATAGGAAAGTTCAAGAACAGGCTTCGCGGGTTGCAGAATATATGGCTTTGGCTCGCAGGTTGGAGGAATCTTCTTCCAAATCAGACTATGAACGTGCCAACCAATTATCGTGGGAATTAGCAATGTGGCTTCCCGACGAAATATATATGCAGATGACAACTGCAATCGGGCAACCGAATCAGGATGTGAATGAATTCTCGGTCGTAATTTCCGTTCGGAAGCTTCTCTTAGGGGGAAAGGCCGGTAACCTGGGGCCAGATGATATTGCGCAACATGCTCCAGGAATAGGGAAGATGAACCGTTCAGGAACATAGGTCACAAAGTATTCTAAAGACAGAGGTAACACTATCCCTCCCGCATTCACCCTCATCTCAATTATCCCGACCATCAACGGAATATAAGCGGGATAATAGGATGCAGCGCGGCGATACCGCGGGGAACTTTTTCGGCGTATGCTTCATTGTTAATCTAACGCTCCGTTCGGACGTAAAAAGCCGACCCGAACCCTACTCATTCTATTGGAGGCTTTATGGAATACAAAGTAATAGCCCAAAGGATGGAATCCTTCGGATTAAATACTAAGAAATTCGATAAGCTGGTAAATAAAGCTATAGACGAGGAAGGATGGCGGCCTGAATGTGGGTTAGCAGTAGACTCAGGTATGAGTATCATCTATCAAGCTATGATCCATGAGGATGATAAAAAGAGGACTGCCTGAGAGGTCTCTGCAGAAGCTTCATAGACTGGTTATTTTCGCGTGGCAGCACGTGACGTTATGAACTACCTACCCCCGGAAGTCATTGATTCATGCACAAGGCGCTTGCGTGAGGCATCCTTCTTTTCCCGCATCAGAATTTATCCGCAACAGGGAAGCCATTGAACAGCGAGAGATCAACAGCCTTAGGTTTGCTCTCCGCATTCGATGCGCCATCTTCTCCCACCGAGCGCCATGAAATCATCCGCCTCCTTAGGGCCCCAGCTGCCTGGCTCATAGGTGGCTAGCTCCGGTTTCCCGTTTTGCGCCCAGCCTTGAATGATCGGGTCGATCAATTGCCATCCCAATTCGATTTGGTCACTGCGCGTGAACAACGAAGCATCCCCTTGCGCGGCATCCAATAACAATCGTTCATAGGCTTGGGGAAGGGCGCTTTCGCCGAACACTTCTGCATATTTGAAGTCCATCGGTACCGACTTCATCCCGACGTCTGAGTCGGGCACCTTCACCTCGAAAGTGGCATGGATTCCTTCATCGGGCTGCAGGCAAATGGTCATGATATTTGCCGTGATCGTTTGGCCCTCGGCCATTGGAAACATGACATGCGGCGGACGTTTGTATTGGATCACGATTTCACTGGTCTTCTGTTTTAATTTCTTGCCTGAGCGGAGAAAGAAGGGGACCCCCTGCCAGCGCCAATTATCGATATAAAACCGCAAAGCTGCGTAGGTGGCGGTCTTCGAATTCTGGGCAACGCCTTCTTTATTGAGGTATCCGCGATATTGCCCCCGAATGGTATCGGTTTCGATTTGATCGGAAAGTATCGGTCGCACCGCACTCAAGACCTTATTCTTCTCATTACGCAGCGCGTTTGCTTCGAATGTCGCGGGAGGTTCCATCGCCACCAAAGTGAGCAGCTGAAAGAGATGATTCTGAAACATATCCCGCAGCACACCCACGTGGTCGTAAAACTTTGCCCGGTGTTCGACGCCCACCTCCTCAGCAACCGTGATCTGGACGTGATCAATATAATTTCGATTCCAGACTGGCTCGAATATGGCGTTGGCGAAGCGAAATACCATCACATTTTGCACGGTCTCTTTCCCCAGATAATGATCGATGCGATAAATTTGGTCTTCATTTAGCGTTCTATGGATGGTTCGATTGAGTTCTTGAGCGGAGGCCAGATCTCTTCCGAATGGCTTCTCAACGACGACCCGTCGCCACCCGTTCCCTTCGGACACAAGATCGGCCTGGCCTAAATTGGAGATAATGTCCGGAAAGAAGCGAGGTGGCGATGCCAGGTAGTAGAGTCGATTATCATCCCCGTCCGCCTGATTTTGCAATTTCGAGGCGAGTGTTTGAAAATCAGATTGTTCCGAGAAACTCCCGGGAATATAGGACATATGGGACGCAAAATTCTCCCATTCACTTTCCTCAAATTTGAGTTCTGTAAATTCCTTCAAGCCGGCGCGCATTTGCGCTCGATACTCCTCATCCGACCACTTCCGCGTGGAGAACCCGATCACGCGGCACTGCCCAGGCAGGCGTCTTTTAAGATGCAAATTGAACAACGCGGGGATCAATTTTCTTCGATTGAGATCTCCGGACGCACCGAATATTACAAAAGTCGTGATTTTAGAGTAATCGGCTTCCATAAAATTATTCCACCTCTCCTTGATCATTATTCGGATTGTGGTTCGTCATAAATCTTTCTAGCACATTTGCAAGCTGCGAGGGGTCGTCAATTATTTGCTCCTCCGGCAGGAGTTTACCCTCATGCAGAGCCTTTTTTGTAAATGGCGTTGATACCGCGAAAACGTTGACGCCAGCGGCCAGCGCAGCGCGCACTCCAGAGGGCGAATCTTCGAGCGCAATACTCTCCTCCGCACTTACCCCAAGTTCACCCAGCGCAAGATGGTAAATTTCTGGATCGGGCTTGCCATTTTCAACGTCATCGCGAGTAGCGATAAAGTCAAACTTGTCCTGAAGCGATAAGATCTCCAGGATTCTCATTGTCTGTTCACATCTTGACATTGTAACCAGCGCGGTTTTGCATCGTCGCTCCCGGGCCCGGCGCAGCAAATCAATCGCATGTGGCCACTGATTGTTGAGAATGACCGCAGGATCTTCCAACATTTTCGCATAGTACTTCAGCCGGATTTGAACGAAGGCTTGCCAGGCAGTGGGCACGCCGAATTCTGCTTTCCGTGTGAGCGCAGCTTTTTCCAGGTTAAACACAGAGACAAGTGCTTGCGCGACGTCTCGTCGCGGACGTCCGACCACATTCTTGAACTCATTAAGTACCTGATCCTCTGCTACGGTGGATGCGCTCAATTCTATTACAGCTTTAGCATAGGAAATCGCCTTCAGCCTTTCCGTTTTTACGAGGGTACCGTCAAGATCAAATAGCCAGGCCCGAATCATATTTTCTCCAATGGATTAATGATAAGTCGACATGAAAAAATGAATGCGCAATAGATAATGCTTGTTACTGATTTCTCGATTGTTAATTATTAAGGCATCGTCGCAAACTCGTTTCAATGGTAATGCCTTAAACCAAAAGTCGGAAGGAAATCCTTCCGGCTTTTGGTCTTTGAGGAGGAGGAGTAGACGAATATGCGTCTACTTTATTGACGTAGTCTCCTTCATAAATCTTACCCAAATCCTTCATCTCGTCGCAGGGATTTCCCCTACCCGACAAGATAGATCACGCTGCGGCTCTTGCCGATGTTTGCGCATAGAAACGACTGAGCATTTTCGCTTGGGTGATGAGCGTGCCGATGATCACTGTAAGTGCAATCGTAATTGCAGTAAACAAGAAGGACATGCCAATCATGCGCAGCGGATTCAGCCAGAAGGCATACGAGCTGATGATGCTCAATTGACTCAGTAACGCTGAGCCAGGCCCAGCCGGATTAAGTTCATTGGCAATCGAATTGTTAAAATAATCCGGGACCACGCCTGTCGCCAAACCAATCCCAACGATCAATGCCGCCAACATCACCATAATACCCATGACGGCTGATAGTTGGAACACGCGCACTCTGGTCGGGATTGGCGGAATTGGAGCAGGAAAATCATCGGGGAAATGGCTAACGATTACCTGTCCCATGCGCCGCAGTCGTTTAGCGATCATACCCAACGCCATGGTGATTCCCATCAAGCCGAGACCAAGTCCAAGAAACTTGAATTGGGGAACCCACGCTTCGATCACATGACGAGTGATATTCGCCTCAACAAATGCCGAGCCAGCCGCTGCTCCTTCTCGTACCGCTTTTGCATCCGAGAAAAACGTAGACTGGGCAGGGGATAATGTGAAAATCCCAACCAGCAAAGCAATCAGGACAAACGCCCAGCCCATGAAAGCAATCATAGGATAAGCGGGCATCATGCCTTCGATCATATTGAATGGAAACGGTGCTTTTTCTTCAGTCATGACATAATCTCCTAATTAATTCTACTTTCCGTAACGGACGATCAGCGGGAAACATGCACTCATCACCACTCCCCGATTCTTAAGTATGCCGGGAATGGTTGAGAACTGCAGCGCAATTCCTACCATAAAGGAGGCCACGCCCAAGAAGGTGAGCGGCACCAGCCACCGTGGCGTTACGGCTAAGGTCCCAAGATCGGCTAGCAGCTGCGAACCTACGTTAGCTGCGTCGCGTACCGATTTGGCATTTCTGCCCCAGTAGTCAACTGCCGTCGGGGCGAGAACAAACAATCCGATTGTGAACGATACAATGACCAATATCCAGCCCAGCGCAGTAAAAATCGGATACACCTTCATCTGCCAGGTTGGATCAGGGGGTCTAACTTCATTCATGACATTACTCCTTATAGAGACTAATAATTAAGCCGTGACTTTGGTATTTTCCTTCTCGTCGCGTTTTCCAGCGTCGCCCGAACTACGGGCGATTTGAATCCCTTTTTGAATTAGTTCTGTTTGGCTAGTGAGGATGTAGACAATCGTGCTCAACCCCATCACAATTGCCAAGAATTGAGTCGCAATTCCCAGGAACTTCAAGGGCACAAGCCAAGCCGAAGTCGACACAATCGTCTCTAGCTGTCCCAAAAGAAATGTCCCCGATCCGGCTGCATCAATCTCTGGCAACGGGTTTGAGGATAAAGCACGCGCATCCGCGGCCAAACCCAGTGCAACGATTAAGGCCACAATGAAGATAACCCAACCAGACATCATTACCATAGGCATCATTGGAGCGTAAGCTGGTGGTTTGGGGGGCGATGGTCTTGCTCCCTCGGGGATATTCGCGAGCACTTGTTCTCCCGCAGCTTTCAGATTATCGATGATCACCCGCAAAGCCATCACAATTCCGCCGAGGATCAGCCCGAGACCCAAAAATTTGAAATAGGGGAGCCACAAGCCTGTGCTTTCTAGCGAGGCGCGTTCGGCGAGGAGTGTGGTCTCGCGGACCAACTTGGTTTCGGCGAAGTACGCTGCCGCATTTTGTGAATTCACGTATCCGATGATTAAGGCCGTCACAACGATCATAAAGCCCATCAAAATTAACATCGGAAACATTTTTGCCATTTTTCCTATAAGTTGTTGCATCTGAACCTCCATAAATCCTTGTTTTACGTGTTTTTTCCGGAAACGATCGCCAAGAATATTTATTCGATAGGGAGGCCTCCTTTCTATCGTGTCTGGCGTCTTTTTCGAATTCCCTTCGAGGGAGGTGAAAATATACTTTTTCCTATCTATGCCGAATAAGAATTCGGCGGATTGTGTCGTCATCTTCCATCCGGACTGGAATACGAACGGCGCTCTGCTTGCGTACGAAAATCCCTTTGTAGACCATGAATAATAAGCTAGCGATAGAAGCAACGATGAGTAAAGTTTCAATCATGAGGACCTCCCTTAACTTCTGATTCGAACTTGCAACAAGATCACTTATCAGGTAGACGAGCTATCTTTCACGCCTCTTACCAGCTGGCCAGATGGGCAAGCAATTTCGATCAATTTCGCAATTGTTTTTTACGGAGTCTCACCCGCGAGGGCACGGGCAGAAGATATAACAAGGGGGAAAAAGAATACATCGATGTAGATTGAAATAGAAAGTTTGCCGACGACGCGGTAATGTACAGCACGGAGATGAGGTGCGCGCGCACTTTTAATTGTGGAAATTTGCTTCGTCGTGTTCGTCAGGCGTGACGAAAAAAAGAGTGGGGACTTCATGACGAAGTCCCCACTTGAAATTATTGCCTACTATTGTAAATGAACGCGTCGAGCTAAGCTGCCTCCGATTTCAGAATACTGAGCAGGGCCTCGAACTCTTCGCAGCAATCATGACATTGGTCAAGATGTTGCTGAACAAGAGGCATTAACTGTTCTGTGATTTGTCCACGCGCTGCAGCTTCCGTATACTCATCCAGCAATTCAAATAGTTCGTCGCATCCTAGCTCATCAGCTTTTGTTTTGCCGAGGTGGTGAAGCAGCTGCTTAAGAATTTCATCCGTTGGTTGCATCAGTCAATCTCCTACACCAGTGACGCCATGACAAATCGATTTCTTACGCTCTGTAACTTGACTCGCCGTAGATCAATTTTATTCGAAAACTGCAAGGACATCATCAGCTGTAATTCCTTCTTCTTCCATGCGTTTTTTAAGGCGCAGGCGCGCATCATGCAACAGCTTGTAAAGTGCATTGCGGGTCATGTCCATTTTACGCGCTGCTTCCTCGATGGGCATTCCGTGAATGCGGACGGCGATCATCGCTTTCTGCTGTTTTTCCGTCAGTTCCTCGGTTATCAGGCGCCTCATTTGCGCTAGAATTTCTGATTGTTCCGTGGCGATTTCGGGCCCCACTGCAGGATCCACCATCAATCGAGAACCAAAGAAGCTTCCCTCCGTGTCAACCAGTTCATCGAGCGATGTATCCTGCCAGCGCTTACGCCGTAGTTCGGTGATCGCCAGGCGCACGGCGATCTTCTGCACCCAGGTGGTAAACTGGCTGCGCCCTTTAAAAGTATCCAGATGAGACAATACTCTCAACAGGGTTTCTTGTGCTACTTCTTCAACCAGATCATAAAACTGGGGGTCGCTCGATGATAACCATTTTGTGAGGGCATAGGGAAGTCCGCGCACGATAACCGCTCGCAAATCCTGCAAGGCATCATCTTTCTCAAAACCCTCCGTACGCAAATCGCTGAGCCATTCCGAATTTGTTCGCTTTTCGGCCATTGCGAATTTCTTTTCCCTCGATCGCGAGTACGCGCCTTGCCAACGGATTAAGCAGCGTGAGATCTGTATCCTATCATATTCGTTTGGCACCTATTACTGGTGAGATTGCTTCAACGAACCTTGCGGGTCAAGGAAAGATTCCTACATCCTGGTGCGGGTCTTTCGATGCGTGCACACCCTCCGCGAAATGGAAAATTGGCCTATCGGATTCGAATCCTTGCTTGCGGTTCATTCCCCCAGCATGCTTCTCTATATCGGCTCATAGCCGATTACGCCTATTAATTTACTCCCTTGATGCAGCATGCAACACGCGCGGCATTTGAATGATTGGCTGCTGCCCAGGGACGTAATTCAGAGCGAATCAATAAGGGGCTCCGTAAGGAACCCACCGCTGATCACTTCAGATCAGTTACGAAATGATTAACATTCACCATTTTCTTATTATTTTCCTGTAGGATTATGTTTATAAGTAAATGTAGTAACATGCATAGGTTGGCAATGCTAGAACAAAATACTCGGTCACCGCTCCGCCCATTAATAATCACTGCAACGCTGATTCTCGCCGGCGTAGCGGTGATTTATTTTTTCGCATTTCCCTCAACACCACGTATCTCGAACGAACTCGAAAACGGAGAAAATCCTCTTTCGGATCCGTCACCCGAAGTGAATTCACCTGCCCCGGATTTTAATCTTCAATCCGTGGCTGGGGAAACGATTAGATTGAGCGATTTGCGCGGTCAGCCCGTGTTGATAAACTTTTGGGCGACGTGGTGTGCACCCTGTCGCATTGAAATGCCGGCGCTCCAAGATCGGTTCGAGACCTATTCCGAAGAGGGATTTGCGATCCTGGCAGTTGATTTTGATGAACCTGCTGAAGCTGTTCTCGCCTTCGGAGAAGAGTTTGGGCTCACTTTCGATCTCTTGCTCGATCCAGGCGGGAAAATTCAAGATTTATTCAGAATTCGGGGTTACCCCACAAGTTTCTTTCTTGACGAGCAGGGCGTGATCAAGGTTGTGCACATCGGGGTTATGACCGAAGGACAGCTCGATGGATATCTTGCTGAAGTTGGGCTCGGAAATTAATCGCCAAGGTGCGCGTAAAGCTGAATGTGCTTGAAATCCCATAGTGGAGAACTTGAAATCATCAGCCTACGCTTCAGCAATTTGCATAGTTGAAACGGTAGCACAAATCTCATTTCCACTCTGCGTTTCATTAGCCGGTAAATCTCCCGGAGCTTTGAGAACATCCGGGAGGTTCGAAAGCATTTATGAACAAATGCGAACTGCAAAAAACCAATGGCCCGTAGTCTACTTTTTTCTAAAATCGGCCTCAGGCCAACGGGCAAATGCGAGAGCAAGCTCAAGACAGTCACGCACAGGTTGAGGAACCCCGCCCTGCTCTACTAATTTAAGCTTAACGTCATCCTGAGCAGAAACCCTTCAGGAACCTAAGAGCAGGATTATCATTTTCCACCAGTTTTCATCCTCAATCATGGAGAACAAGATTATGCCCCTGCGCTCTGCTCCGGCTCAGAATGACAGAATAAGGCAAGGAAGGACTCTTGGTTCGTTCGCAGACTTCAGGATACGTGTGTTGCAGGGGTCAATCGATATTCTCTGCGCGGCGGCGCATGATCGATGCTGGGTTAGGTGAACTTATTTCACTTCAGTAGGACGTTCAGACAGCCCTTCTTCACTCCTCCACCGGCAATCCAAGCAGAATCTCACCCTTCTCCACTCGAACAGGATAAGCCGGAATATCGACGACGGCTGGAAGGGTTAGCGCCTTGCCTGTTTTTATGTCGAAGAGGGCCCCATGCCTTGGGCATTCGATTTGATAATCCGATAATTCGCCCTCAGCAACGGGCCCATCATCGTGCGAACAGACATCGGCGATTGCGAAATATTGCCCGGCAATATTAAAAATCGCAATCGAAAGATCGTCGACTTCCAGTATGATGCGCTGGCCATTACCCAATTCCTCGACAGTAGCCACGGCAATATATTCGATTTGGTCTGCTTCGATTTCTTTGTAGTTGTACATTGGGGTTACTAGTTCCTAGAAGGAGGGTTGTTTTTAGATTTAAAGCAATTCTTCTTCGAGCTCCTCGAGGCCATACACGCCGGCCTTGAGAACTTTAAGCGAGAGCAGCGCACACTTGATTCTCACTGGACCTAACTGGATCCCTAGAAGTTCAAGAATATGCTCTGTCGATAGTTTTTTAACTTCATCAAGATTCTTTCCAATGATGGATTCCACGAGCAAATCGGCAGATGCCTGCGAGATTGCGCAGCCTTCTCCGCTGAATAATGCTTCCGTAACCGTCCCCTCTTGATCCACGCGAACATCGATTCGGATTCGATCACCACATAAGGGGTTATCGTCCTCATAGGAATAATCGTGAGGATCCATGCTTCCCTGTAATTGTGGGTTCTTATAACGATCGATGATCAATTCTCTGTAGAGGTCATCCATAGAGCTATCCTAGTTAAAGATTTCTTTTACCTTGTATAAACCTTCAATCAACCGATCGATTTCGCTTTTATCAGTATACAAATAAAACGATGCTCGAGTGGTCGCCGGCAGGTGGAATTTTTCATGCAGGGGCATCGCACAATGATGCCCCGCGCGCACGGCGATCGACAGGGAGTCGAGAATCTGGGCAACGTCATGCGGATGCACTCCCTCGAAGGAGAAGGACATCACACCGCCTTTTTGATCTGCCGCAGGCCCATAAACACGAACACCCGGTACCTCCTCTAAACGATCCAGGGCATAGGCGGTCAATTCTTGTTCGTGAAGACGAATATTTTCCATCCCCACACTTTCCAGAAATTCTACGGCCGCTCCAAAACCAATTCCTGCCTCGATAGCCGGAGTGCCTGCCTCAAATTTATACGGGAGACTGTTGGTGGTGAATTCCGTGAGCTCGACTCTCTTTATCATATCGCCGCCACCGAGAAAGGGAGGCATTTCCTCCAAGAGCTCTTCACGCCCGTAGAGCACCCCGATCCCGGTAGGACCGCACATTTTGTGGGCGGAAAATGCTAAGAAATCGATGTCGAGCTCGAGAACATTTACAGGGAAATGGGGAACAGATTGTGCTCCATCTACGATAACAATCGCGCCGGCAGCATGGGCTGCACGCGTCATGTCGGCTACAGGATTGATCGTTCCCAGCATATTCGACATATGTGTGAAACCCACCAGGCGTGGTTCACGCTCCAAAAGCGAATGGTAATCTTCAAGATCAATTTGACCATTATCTAAAACATTAACGAAAGCCAGGTTAAGTCCAATTTCCTGAGCCAACTGCTGCCACGGAACAATATTGGAGTGATGCTCCATCTCTGTAAGCAGAATGGTATCGCCAGGCTGGAGATTAGCCTTTCCCCAACTACGCGCCACCAGATTTATTGACTCTGTTGTATTCCGTGTGAAAATAATTTCGCGCTGCGATCGTGCGCCAATAAAATTGCCGATACGCGCTCGCGCTGATTCATACGCTTTCGTCGCTTCTTCGGCAAGTTTATGGATCCCGCGATGAATATTTGCGTTGCTTTGCTCGTAATAATTGGTAATCGCCTCGATAACTTGGCGCGGTTTTTGGGAGGTCGCAGCGGAGTCGAGATATATGATTGGAGAGCCCGGCTGAATTTCCCGATCGAAGATCGGAAATTCGGACTTTACATGCTGGATATCGATCGAAGATATCATACGATTTCTAATCCTAGGTTTTGCGAGCCTTTGTTTTCCTTCTCCTGCGTTTTTTGGATTTTCGGATAACGTCGCTATTCTGTTGACACCATAATACGTGATCCGGCACCATCCATCCCCCCGTCAGGTATACGTCCTCAATAAATTGGATGGCCACCATTTTATAGTCAGCCTGAACAACCACCCCATGAAGCCAATCTCTTACACGCACTTCATCTCGTATATGATCGCATAATACATCAACTTGGTCGCCAACATCATATCGACGGGGCTCAATGCCGGATCCTTTTGTTTCAAGTGTCATAAAAAAATTCCTTCATCTTTATTGGCAAAATTTCTCTGCCGGCTTATGCGCTACCGCCGTTCATTTTTAGATCGATCATACCTTGGAAGCGCTTGCGCAAAGGTTCAAAAGGTATACGCTCCAACACCGGCGAAAAAAATCCATCAACTACCAATGATTCTGCTTGCAATTCGCTTAATCCACGCGACATCAAATAATACACCTGCTCACTGTCGAGCTGACCAATGGTCGCTCCGTGGGTGCAGCGCACATCATCGGCTAGAATTTCCAAGCCCGGAATAGAATCTGCCCGGGCTCGGGGGCTGAGAATCAAGTTGCGATTTGCTTGATAGCCGTCTGTCTTCTGAGCACCTGGTGCGACGTAAATCATACCCTGCCATACCGATCGACTCTTATCTCGAAGTGCGCCCTTGAAGAGAAGATCACTCGTCGTATTCGGAGCCAAATGATTTTGCTGCGTGTCATGGTCGAGATGTTGATTATTATCTGTGAAATAGAAGGCGCCCATTCGTGCCTCAGCTCCCTCTCCCGCGAGTGTAAGTTCCGTAAAGTTTTTGGTAAGGTGACTCCCGACTGCGCCGAACACCCATTCGAGATGGCCACCTCTTGCCAATTCTGCGGCCTTATGGGTGAAGTTCCAGACGTGGTTGCCCCAATGTTGCGTTTCAATAAAGTGCAGGTTGGCATCCTCGCCGATGATAAGTTCACATATGCCCGCATGCACCGCTGCGCCGTCCTCGATGGTTGGCGATGCCGCTTCATGGATATACGTGAGCGACGCCCCTTCTTCCAAAATCACAAGGATTCGGCTAAAGACGACGACATCGGATCCTGGGGCCCATAGTATGGAATGCAGCGGCGTGTCAACTACTACCCCTCTCGGGACATATATGATAATCCCATTATCCGCAAATGTTGCAGTTAAGGCAGAGAATTTCCCTTCATCATCCTTAACCAGCGTTCCCAGATGAGTTTCCAGGATTGCGGCATGTTCCTTTACCGCCTTCTTCCAGTCGGTAAAAATTACGCCTTGGCCTTGCAGCTCAGCAACATTTTGCGTTTTGGGCTCCTGCCCTGGATGCAAAACCACACGAGCTTCATCGGAGTTGTCTGTGATGGAAAGCAGGAGCTCCGCAGGGACTTGGGTCGATGCGTAATTTTCCAACTTGAGATCCGATGAAGGAATGCTGCGAATATCGGTCCTGCGCCAGGCCTCATCTTTTAATGTGGGCATGGGGATCGCACGATAGGATTCCCACGCCTGCAGCCTGCGCTCCAACAACCAAGATGGTTCATCGTTCTTCAATGCGATTGCTTCAACATCCGCTGTATCCAGGGAAAATTCGGCTGCTTTTGACGGCTTTTGTTTAACTTTTCTTCGAATCACTTTACGCGTGCTCATACCAAATCAAATTCCTTCAAGATTTTGGCAAACTGGGAGTCAATTAGTGACGGGCGAAGCTTAACCAATTAGCCAATTGATCCTTCCATTTGCAATTGGATAAGCCTGTTCATCTCCACGGCATATTCCATGGGTAGTTCCCGAACAAGAGGCTCGATGAAACCTGTAACCACCATGGTTATAGCCTCTTCCTCGGTTAAGCCGCGACTCATAAGATAGAAGAGCTGTTCCTCCCCAACCTTACTCACGGAAGCTTCATGCCCGATGGTGACGTTATCCTCGTCAATTTCGATGTACGGATAAGTATCCGACCGTGATTGAGGATCCAGCAACAAGGCGTCACAAACGACGCTCGAACGTGAGTTCTTGGCGCCTTTATGCACCTTCAGCAGGCCACGATAGGACGCCTGTCCGCCGCCCTTGCTTATCGATTTTGAGGTGATCTTGCTGGTTGTGTTGGGGGCCACATGGATTACTTTTCCACCCGTGTCCTGATGCTGGCCTTCGGCGGCGAATGCCATCGATAATATCTCCCCGTGCGCACCCTCGCCAATGAGGTAGCAAGAAGGGTATTTCATCGTGAGTTTGCTGCCGAGATTTGCATCAACCCATTCCATCGTCGCATTTTCATGCACCATTGCGCGCTGGGTAACCAGGTTGTAAACATTTTTCGACCAGTTTTGAATTGTCGTGTAGCGGCAGCGCGCATTTGCCTTGACGATGATCTCAATCACACCACTATGAAAAGAATCGCTCGAGTAGGTAGGTGCGGTACAACCTTCAACATAATGCACCTGGGCGCCTTCATCAACAATAATCAGCGTGCGCTCAAATTGTCCTAAATTGGGCGTATTGATACGGAAGTAGGCTTGCAGCGGAAGCTCTACATTTACGCCAGCAGGCACATAAACGAACGATCCGCCCGACCAAACAGCACTGTTGAGCGCCGCAAATTTATTATCGGATATGGGAATTACGGTTCCAAAATGCTCCTTGAAAAGCTCCGGGTGATTGCGCATACCGTCTTCAATACTCATGAAGATTACGCCTAGTTCTTCGAGATGTTCCTGGATGCTGTGGTAGATCATTTCCGAATCGTATTGTGCGCCAACCCCGGCGAGGAATTTTTGCTCGGCTTCAGGAATTCCAAGGCGTTCGAACGTTTGTTTGATAGTTTCGTCTACATCGTCCCAGCTCTTGCTCTCCGCATCGGTTGGTTTGACATAGAAATAAATCTCATCCAGATTGAGGTTTGATAAGTCACCACCCCAATCGGGCATTGGCCGAGCTTGAAAATGTTCAAATGCCTTGAGTCGAAAATCAAGCATCCATCGCGGTTCTTCCTTCATCGCAGAAATTTGCTCCACGACCTCGCGATCGAGCCCTTTGCGTGTGCGGAATACACTAACATCTGGATCCTTAAAGCCGTACTCGTACTTGTCCAGCCCCTTCAGGGCTTCAACCTCAGACGTCGTCGTCATTCTTATGCCTCCATCATCGCATCGCTGACGCGTGCGCGAATTTTCTTGTAGCCATGTTCTTCCAAATGCTCGGCGAGCTCTGCACCACCCGATTCTACAATGCGACCATCCAGCAGGATATGTACATAATCAGGCTTAATAAAATTGAGCACGCGCTGATAATGCGTTATCAAAAGCACCCCTAAATTAGGCCCTGATAAAGCGCTTATGCCGGAAGCTACAATTTGCAGGGCATCAATGTCCAGCCCGGAGTCTGTTTCATCAAGGATCGCAATCTCGGGCTGTAATGTAGCCATTTGCAGGATTTCTGCGCGCTTCTTCTCACCGCCGGAGAAACCATCATTTAAAAAGCGCCCGGCGAATTCATGCTGCATTTCGAGCAGATCCATTTTTTCCTTCAACAACGCCCGGAATTCTGCCATGGGGATTCCCTTATCCTCCGGGTCGAGCGCCTTGCGTTTTGCATTTATTGCCGTACGTAGGAAATTTGCTACGGACAAACCAGGAACGGCAACAGGATACTGAAATGCAAGGAACAGCCCCATGCGTGATCGTTCAAAGGGAGCAAGCTTGATGATATCCTTACCCTTGAAGATAATCTCGCCCTGCGTAACTTCATAGGCAGGATGCCCCATCAAAACATGGGCCAAGGTCGATTTTCCAGCTCCGTTAGGCCCCATTAGGGCATGGGTTTCAGCCGATGAAACCTCGAGATCCACTCCCTTTAATATATCCGTACCATTCACGGATGCGTGCAGGTTGCGGATCGTTAAAGTAGCGGTCATATACTATCCTCTGTAAATTATTCAATACCATTTATACGCTGTTTCCAGCCGGCGAGATTATAGCACGGTCTCCGGGACGTGTCAATATTTTTGATAATTATAATAAATATTGACATTTCTTGACCTCCCATGCTATACTCCTGATAATGAGATCTCCGACCAGACAAATTATCTTGCGGACCCTGAAAAAACAGGGAAAGTGCACGGTTAAAACACTTGCAGAGGCGGCAGGTATTTCGCCAGTGTCTGTGCGCCATCATCTCGCCAGCTTGCAAGCAGAAAATCTGTTAATCGTGGAGGAGACACGAGAGGGCGTCGGGCGTCCATTCCATCAATATTCACTATCCGAAAATGGCGTAGAGTTGTTCCCCAGGCGCTACTATCGATTGACAAACCGCATTATTGACGAAATTAAGGAGTCCATGCCGGAAGACACCGTGCGAAATTTGTTCTCGTCTATTGGATCTTCACTGGTGGAGAAGCACGCGGCACGATTATCCGGCTTGCCATTTTATGAGCGTTTACAAGAGCTCGTAAAACTGCTTACAGGGGAGGGATTTGAGGCTGAATTCGAAATACGTGGGGATGAGATTCTAATTCGTGAACTTAGCTGTCCTTACTATCGGGTTGGCCAATCCCATCCCGAAATCTGTTTGATCGACGAAAAATTTATTGCTGAAAGCTTAAATGTCCCCGTTGAACGTGTTTCCTGTGTGCTTGACGGTGACAATATTTGTACCTATTCTGTTCATATGACACCTCAAGTTGAAATCGAACTTCAAATGGAGGAAAGTTAATCGTATGGGTGAAGAAAATGTTCCTAGCCCTTTATGGGAACTAGATTCGACAAATCCGGAAAAAGCCGAGCGCGTGCGCACTTCACTGCGCGAAGTCCTTGATCCAGAAATTGGCATCAATGTGATTGAACTAGGGCTCGTGCGAGATGCGGCGATGAATGACTCGGAATTAAATATTAATATGATAATGACAACGCCATTTTGTCCCTATGCCCCGGCGCTGCTGGAGATGACTCGTTCAAAGGCCGAAGAGGCTGCGGAGGCTCCTACGAAAATTGAGATTGGGATGGAAATGTGGGATCCGAGCATGATGGAGGATGGCGCGGGAGCCGCCTGGGGGCTTTATTAGGTTTTTCCAAGAATAGGCCGTCACTCTCGTTCGTAAAAGTCAAAAGTATAAGCTACAAAGCGAGCTAATTTCCCACGAGCGGGATCCTCGATCTATCCCGAGATTTTCGCTTACGCTCAATTACTCCAATCAGGCTGAAAATCAGGAGAATAAATCTTAATGCCAGGCCTAACAAAGTAAGCAGCAGCATCAACGCCATGGCAAATGTACCCAAGACCACCCAACCTGAGAATGGCCTATTCCCATGGTAGCGAATAAGCTTGGCTTTTAATCGTTTTACAAATTTTGCATTTGGCTCGACCAAGACAAGCGATTCGGTAAGCCAATTCTCTAGGCCCTTGGTCGTCAATCTCTCGGCTGTAGATCCAATCGACATTGCAACTCCTTTGATTCTCCAACTACCATCTCAATTTTTCATTGATGGATCTGGGTAAGGTTAATTCCGGGTGCACATTCCACTCACGCAAATTTAATTCACTCTTACCTATGATCCACGTCGTTTTTACTCAATTCCTCACGCAGAGCATTTAATGTGCGATGGTACAAACTCTTGATTGCACCCTCGGTCCTCCCCATAATCGAGCCGATTTCGGCGTTGGGCAACCTCTCGACAAACTTTAATATCAACAATTGCTGTCTTTCGGGAGGCAGTCGCTGCACTGCTGAGAGCAATGTTTGGCGTTCCTCCTCTGCAATCGCTTCCTGCTCAGGATGTGTGCCAGACCCAGGGACAAAAATATGATCTTCTAGCGTGACAACGGGTCTGCGGCCACGGTCTCTGTGCCAATTAGCAACCAGGTTATGCGCAATGCGATAAAGCCAGGCTGAAAAAGGTACTCCCTTGTCTTGGTAATTTGCGACGTGTTTCAACGCCCGTTGAAAAACGCGTGCGGTTAGGTCTTCGGCTTCATGATGATTGCTGGTGCGATAATAGATGTAGCTGTAAATCTTGCGCACGTGGCGCTCATACAGCTGGCCGAAGGCTTCGGACTCAGTTGCAGCATCGCGGATGAGCTGCAGCTCATCATTCTTTTGTGAGCTCGTCACCAGCAGATAACATCCCGCGTACGTATTAACACCATGTCTTCAACAAAGTTTCTCATCTTCTTGGCTACTTTGCCCATCTTAACTCAATATTAATTTTCACGCATTACTCCTCTAGTACTGAGTCAAGATAATAGTGATGAGACAATGTCATTCTGAGGAGTGAAGGCGCTTCATGAGACGAAGGGACGAAGAATCTCGTTTTCCAATGAAAATGTTCTTGTCCATGCACGACGAGATCCTCTCTTTCTTTGAAAGGCCTTTGCCTCCGCTGCGGTTCGGCTCAGAATGACAAGCCATACCATCCACCATGACTTATCACTTGTGCATTCTGACGTTGCTTCAAACTACAAACCGGCATCATGTTGCCTTTCCTCGGGCTCCTGATCTCATCTTCACCCAAGCCGCGCGCACCAACGCGACGATGTCATCTTCTTCAGGAAACTCTCCGTAGCGCACGTTGGTATAAGCGGCTGTTATCAGCCCGATTTCGTCTGAGTGCAAAGGGAACAATTTATGGAGCTGTGTCTGAAATTCAATGGGCGTCTCATGCGGCTTTCGTTGTCTCCCCATCCGAGCTGCAAAGTCCAACATTTGGGAGTAGGTCCAGCGAATGGCTGTTGCATTAAGCATCCTTCGGCCCAGACCAAAACGCGTTGCAAAACCTATTTCCTCTTTGGCCTGGTCCAGTAAGGCGCGCAGCCGTTTTTGAAGATTGCGCGTTTCAAGGATATTTTCGCCCGAATCTCCGAAATCCGGATTTTGCATACGTTTGCGCGCCTTGGCGCCGCGCACAATCAAGGAAGCAAGCAGGAATAGTACCAGCACGACCATCATAATCACCAATGCTGGTGGTAGTTCCAGGAGGGAGCCATCTTGGCCGAGGTCAATTTCGAGGTCGGATGGGCCCAATCGCGCATCTGGATCAGCAGCTTCCGGAACATTAGTGTCGGGGTTGTTCAGCAACTTTATAAGCACGGTGGCCAAAGCTGGGATCCAGATGAAGAAAGGACTGATGATCAAGATGAACACCTGGATTCCCCGAATGATAAAATCTCCGACAAATTTCGCCATCTCCAACGCCAGAGGTGTACGCAGCAATTTGCCCCCGAGCAGCCCCAGGGATAAGGTTCCCAGGGTCAGCAAAACGATGCCCAGGAACCAACTTTCGGTGAAGGGCAGATGGAAGGCGGCCCGACTTTGTCCCAGTCGGTGCGTGCGGCTAAGGGCAATCGCTAATAGACCACCAATGAAGAAAATGGGGATGATTTCATGAAGATAGCGATTATTAGGTGAACTATTTAACAAGCCAAATAATGCCAGGCCGGCGATTCCTAATCGAAACCTGTTGCGTACACTGAAATAATCCAGGGCGTTTTTGCTGGCGCCGGAGATTCCGCGCCACCAAACAAACATAATGCCAAATAACAGGATCAGCGTCGACGGAATCCTTCCCCGGGCCTCCGCAAACGAGGATAGGGTCTGCGATACGATCATCCTTGGACGAAGAGCAAGTCCGGCATATGCGGTTAGATTTAAAAACCAGAGGCTGGCAACGACCAAGATGACCAACAGTGCCAGCTGATGGATACGCGGACTTGCCGAATGAGTGTTCATCAGACGGCTTACGACCATGACCAGGATAGCGAAAATTGCCAACAGAAGGAATAG
>JADFRQ010000016.1 GCA_022561215.1 Chloroflexota bacterium
GGCGACCGCTCCAGCAGCTTGATCACACGCGCAATCACAAGGCCCTCATTTCCCAAATAGCCTTGCACCAGGACATAATCGCCGACGCGGATTTCGCCATGAATCTCCGTGTCTTCGGTCACCCGAACACGGTGATCGCCGATAAGCCAAATGTGCTCGCCCAGCTCCTGCACGCGACCCTTAAATTCCACCACGCGATCCTGCGGCGGCCTCTCAAGCAGCTTGATAACACGTGCAACAATCACACTTTCTCGCTGGAAACCATGGACTTTCACCAGATCGCCGATCGACAGATCCCCAATGATCTCGGTTTCGTCTGTGATCCGGACGTGGTGGCCGGCGATAAGCCAAAATTCCGGGTTCATTTCCTCGATGCGGCCCGAAAAAATAATCGGGGACTCATTATCTGTTGTTGGAATCCGGGTGATCTCTTGCTCTCCAGGATCATCGAGATATGCCGAGTCGCCAGAATAAAATGCGACAGGATCTCTTATACTTTCATCAAGATTCAATAGCTGGCTATCGGCGGCTACTGGATCTCCTCCGCCTTCAGTCTGGGGCGCGTCTGAAACATCCTTCGAGGAACCATCGAGCGCCTCACCCAATGCAGGCTGTTGACTACAAGCGCCAAGAAAAAAACTGGCGAGAACAATAACTACGGCAATCCCAACGCGGTGTCGCATGTGCGCACCTCCTTCGTGTAAGTATCAATTTGTACGTCGGGATAATGTTGAAAAGGTTACGGGGCAAATAGCGCATGAAATGTGGTGAGAAGTAGTGTGTTGCAGGGTGAGGACGTAGGGCAGATACTGACCCTCGGGGGTCTAATCCATTAAGCTTAATGTCATCCTGAGCGGGGCGAAGGATCTCGTTTTCCATCATCCTGTACCCTGAAAAAGGGCAAGCGAGATTCTTCAACCTTTGCACAGCAATGGTTGAAGAATAACAACATAGAGCCGGATTCCATGCGCCCTGTTCTTATCGCATATGTTCGATAACGGCGTCCCCAAACTCGGAGCATTTGAGCAGCGTGGCCCCTTCCATCAATCGGTGAAAATCATAGGTCACCGTTTTTGCCCCGATCGCGCCGCGCATGCCTTGCATGATCTTTTCGGCGGCTTCAGGCCAACCGATATATCGCAACATCATCTCGCCACTCAAGATCACCGATCCGGGATTAACCTTATCCTGATCGGCGTATTTCGGTGCGGTGCCATG
Organism: Chloroflexota bacterium; assembly: GCA_022561215.1. Taxonomy (GTDB): domain Bacteria; phylum Chloroflexota; class Anaerolineae; order Anaerolineales; family E44-bin32; genus JADFRQ01. Next base: position 1,219 of record JADFRQ010000016.1, read on the forward strand.
TGTGGCCTCAAATAGCGCCGCTCCGCTTTCATAATTAATGTTTCCGCCGGGTGCAATCCCGACCCCACCGATTTGAGCCGCGAGCGCATCCGAGATGTAATCCCCGTTGAGATTCATAGTGGCAATAACATCAAAATCTTTGGCGCGGGTGATGGTTTGCTGAAAGACAATATCCGCAATGGCATCCTTAATCAGCAGACGTCCTTCTGCTAACGCGGCTTCCTGAGCGGCATTGGCGGCGTCTTCCCCCTGCTGCTCCTTCGTCACTCCCCATTGGCGCCATGTGTAAACCTTATCTCCAAACTCACGCTCGGCGAGCGCGTAGCCCCAGTTGCGGAAGGCGCCCTCGGTGTACTTCATTATATTGCCCTTGTGCACCAGAATGACCGACCTGCGCTTATTCTCCAGCGCCCAACGTATGGCCGCGCGCACGAGTCGCTCAGAGCCTTCTCTGGATACCGGTTTTATTCCTAGTCCGGATGAATCAGGGAATCGCAGCTTGGCATACTCTTCTGGAAAATATTCCTGCAACACTTTCTTGAAGAGTACATTTTCTTCGGAACCATCCTCGAATTCTATCCCGGTGTAGATATCTTCCGTATTTTCACGAAAGATCACCATATCGACATCTTGCGGTCGTTTTACGGGGGAAGGCACACCTTCCATATACCGCACCGGCCGAAGGCAGACATAAAGGTCCAACCGTTTTCGCAACGCCACATTGAGCGAGCGAATTCCACCACCCACCGGCGTTGTCAACGGACCCTTGATACCAACCAGGTGTTCGCGGAATGCTTCAATGGTCGCTTCCGGGAGCCATTCACCAAGTTTCGCAAACGCCTTTCCGCCGGCGAGCACCTCCATCCATTGAATTTCCCGCGCGCCTCCATATGCTTTCCCCACCGCCGCATCAAAGACCCTCACAGCTGCGCGCCATATATCAGGACCCGTACCATCACCCTCAATAAACGGGATAATCGGTCGATCGGGAACCTGCAGTTGGCCGTTGACAATGGTTATCTTTTCGCCTGTTTCTGGCGCTTGAGCGGACATATATTTCTCCTAGGGGTTCGTAAAACGAGGCGCTTTAAGAATAGGATATTTCCCTGTGCAGGCGGATTATAGCATGTGCAGATTCAATCGATCGCGCCTCTGTATTGAGTGTTTTGTATAGCTCATGTTCATCGAGGTTTGATCATTCTTGCGCCCACCAAGCGCACACTAAACACAGGTTCTTAATCCACATACCCTTGCGGATGAGCCTTTTGCCAATCCCACGCGCTGGCAATAATGGTCGCCAAATCCGGGAAGGCGGGTTCCCATCCTAACTCGCGGCGAATTTTTTCGGATGAGGCAACCAGGCGCGGTGCATCGCCCTTACGCCGCGGCGCCTCAACTACAGGTATCGCGTGACCGGTGATTGCGCGTGCGGTCTCAATTACTTCGCGTACCGAATATCCGGTGCCGTTGCCCAGGTTAAAGAGTAGGCGCGGGGATTCCGCCAACTTCTCGAGCGCTAACTGATGTGCAGAAATTAAATCTGCGATATGGATGTAATCCCGAATCGCGGTGCCATCCGGGGTATCGTAATCTGTACCAAAGATGTGAACTTCTGGGCGCAGCGCCAGAGGAACTTGCAGGACCAAAGGTATCAGATGACTTTCGGGCTGGTGGTTCTCACCGCAGTCTGGCAAAGCCCCGGCAGCGTTGAAATAGCGCAGGGCGGCATAACGCAGCCCGTGGATTCGATGATACCAATCAAGTGCCTGCTCAATCATCCACTTTGTCTGGCCATAAACATTCGAGGGTCGTATCTGCGACTCTTCGCCGATTTGTTCTTCACTGGATGCGTACACGGATGCTGTTGAGGAAAGAACAAAACGTTCGATACCTGTTTGAACACAAACCTCGATCAAATTAAGCGAATTGATCAAATTGTTGCGAAAATATTTCCCGGGCTCCTGCATGCTTTCGCCAGCTTCTATAAAAGCGGCGAAATGCATCACCGCCTCAAAATTCCCTTCCTTAAGCAATTTTTTTAGCGCGGAAATGTCGGCCAAATCTCCCTTGACAAACGTTGCTTCGGCCGGCACCGCGCCACGATGACCCGTAATCAAGGAATCAAACACAGTCACTTTATGGCCATGCTCAAGCAGCATTCTTGAGGCCGCGGAGCCGATATAACCTGCCCCACCTGTGAGCAGGATATTCATAACCTCTGTCTCACAATCATCGCTTAGTCACCATTGCGCTCGAGATTGGCGACAGAGGCGGCCAAAATTTTTATCCCGTATTCTTCAAACTCAACCGTCACTTCTTCATCATCTTGATCGACGCGTGAATCCATAACGATTCCTTCCCCAAACTTCGCATGTTTTACTCTCATCCCCACATTGAATTTAGATTCGACAGATTCGCGCATGGGCTGCAAATTCCAGTCAGTCTGGCGATTGTATGCCGACTGCTCACGGGTTAAAATTCCGGCAACATCGCCCTCTAGAAGATCGGCCGGCAGATCATTCAAGTAGCGCGACGGCTCCGCTGTACTCGAAGTCCCAAAAAAGCGACGGCGAAAACATCGCACGAGCACCAATCGATCTTTTGCACGCGTGATACCAACGTAGAAGAGTCGACGCTCTTCAAGCATCGCTTCTGGTTCATCAAAAGAACGTTGATGAGGAATTAATCCGTCATCAAGCCCGATGATGATCACGATAGGAAATTCCAATCCTTTCGCGGCATGCAAGGTGAGCAAGGTGGGTGCGCTTTGACCATCCGTCAGAGTATCCTGGTCAGAGATCAGTGCGATATGCTCCAAAAAAATGGACATCCCAAGTTCAGTGAATTCTTGGGCAAGAGAGCGCAATTCGAGCAAGTTCTCCCAGCGTTCAGCCCCTTCTTCGCTCCCGTCATCGAGATAGGCGTGGTAATGGGTATCCTGCAAGATGCGGTCGATCAAATTTCCCAGTTCAATCTCCGAACTCATGGCGCGCCATTGCTTGAGATGTTTGCCGAATTCGGCTAACGCCTGGCCGCCACGGCGCGGAAAGCGATCGAAAAGCGCGGCGTTGGGATCCGTTGCGAGCTGATCCAGGATCGTCGCTGGCGATACGTGGGCATCCTCTGCCGCCTGGAGGAAACTCGAGATCGTTTTTCCTCCAATTCCTCGGGGGGGAGTGTTAATCACCCGGAGGAGACTCACCTGATCTTCGCGGTTGTGAATCAAGCGCAGGTACCCCACCAAATCCTTTACTTCGCGTCTGCCGTAAAAGCGCTGGGCGCCCACCAATCGATAGGGCTGGCCAGCGCGCAGGAAGGCCTCCTCCAAAATGCGCGATTGTGCGTTTGTGCGGTACATCACCGCCATATCGCCCAGGTCATAGCCGCCGTCATCCGCAATGGACTGAATTTGATCCAGGACGAAATTGGCCTCATCTTGCTCATCGTACGCTTCATGAAATTTAATCAATTCACCAGCACCGCGATCGGTAAAGAGCGCCTTGCGCTGCCTCCCCGGGTGCTTATCGATCACCGCCATACCCAGATCGAGTATATTTTGAGTGGAGCGATAATTTTGTTCGAGGAGAATGGTTTGGGCTCCAGGAAAATCTTCCAGAAAGCGTAGAACGTTGCGATAATCGGCCCCTCGCCAACGATAAATGGATTGATCGGGATCGCCAACTGCAAACAAATCAGGGTTCTCGCCGGCGATCAAGCGCAGAAGCGTATATTGCGCCGTGTTGGTATCCTGAAATTCGTCCACGAGAATAGTTCGGTAGCGACGGCGATAGGCCTCAAGAACAGATTGATTTTCCCGGAGCACTTTAACCGCGTAAAGCAGCAAATCATCAAAATCAAGCGCATTATTATCGAGTAGTTTCTGTTGATAGAGTTCGTACACGCGCCGTACGATTTCGTTGAAGTAGTTATTCGCCGCAAAATCTGGCGCTTCGATCAATTCGTTTTTTGCCGCCGAGATGATATTCTGGATCCTGCGTGGGGGGGATTGCTTGGGATCAATATTCATGTCCTTCAGAATCTTGCGCATGATGCTTAGTTGATCTGCATCATCGAAGATCACAAATTCGCGTGTGACTGGCAGCAGATTGGCCTCGCGCCGGACCACGCCAGCCGAAAACGCATGGAAAGTGCCCATATTACTTTGATGAACAGAATTCGTCAGCAACTCTTCAACACGATTCCCCATCTCGCGCGCAGCTTTATTCGTGAAGGTGACCGCCATAATTGCTGCCGGAGGAATTCCAAGTTGGGAGATTTGATAGGCAATGCGATGGGTGAGCACACGCGTTTTGCCCGACCCGGGTCCGGCCAGAACAAGCACCGGCCCTGCGGGGGCAGTCACTGCTTCGCGTTGTTGAGCATTGAGATTATCGAGAAGGTTCATGTGCCTGCTGAGGCGGCTCCATCCAGTGCAGAACGGGGTTGAATATGAATCGCATCGTCCGCGGCCAACTCGCCTCCTAGAGGCCGCGCGTCCAAACGCATAACGCGACTATCGGCGAAGTAGGGAAAATCAAAATGGATTTTATCTCCGGCACTTTTTCCAGGAATGGGCATCAAGCGCGCGGTTAATGGCTTATCGTGGCGCATGGCGAGTGCTCCCAGGTCGATGAGCAGCGCATAAATCGCATCTGCGCTGGTATCACCCGGGAGAGGAATGGTATCCAATCCAGTCCCACAGATGGTGGCGGCAAGCAATAAATCTGTGATGGATAGTATCCCGCCTCCTGCATGCTCTGCCAAAACAGAATCCTCGAGCACCGGCAAAAATAAGCCGCAAAATCCCGTGCGCTGAAATTCTGCCTGATCCAGACATCCGGCAAGAATGGCCGCCGCGGCGATTGATCCACTTAATCCCATCGCCGGAACGCCCATCGCTTGCATCGCCGTTCCCAGGGATCGAGAAGCTTCCGGATAGGGCGCCAGCGAAAAGTCAATCCCCTGGAATCGGATCTCCGATTGAGCCGTAATGGCCTCTGTCACTTTAGCGATAACCGAGGCATGGCCTTCGATTGCCTCCACGAGGAGGCGAGAGGCCGCCTGAATGGAGATGCCATCATGAAAAGCTGTGACTGCCAAATCCGCAGCTTCGGTTGCAATTGCCAGGGCTGGGGGTCCGCCTCGGTGGTAGGCCGCCGGGAAGAATGGGGAACCGGAGGCGACATTGGCAAGCGCAGCGAAACGCAAATTGGCAAAACCATCTTCTGAAATTGTTGAAACTTGTGTAATAACGTTCGCACAAGCGCGGGCGGCTTGAAGAGAAAGACCTCCCTCAGGTTCGGCGAATAGGCCGGAGGCAAAAACCGAATCGGTTTGCGCCAGCATATCCGGAATTAACGCATAATCCGCACTATTTCCGGGTAGCGCGGGGCCCAGCGCAACGTAGTCAATATTCTGAGCGAAACATTCCGCTTCCAATTGCTTGGCGAAATTAATCCGCTCACCATGGGGAATAGCCGGCGTAAATTCGGCCATTGGTGGAATTGCCAGGCGCAGAGTCTGGACGGTGTACCCTGCGGCGCGGAGCCCCTCACGCACCGCCATAAGGGTTTTCGCGATTGCGCTAATTCGTTCTGGTTTCAGGGGCCAGCCAGGGTCGACGAACCCCGTCAATGCACGAATGTTCATTTTTCATCTCGCTGACGTTTAATTTCAAATAGGATGACGGCTGCCGCAATCCCGGCATTGAGGGATTCGGCTTCTCTCTGCATGGGGATATGCACTCTCCCCTGGGCGCGCGCCTGGAGAATATCACTCGCCCCGTGCGCTTCGCTGCCAATTGCCAGGGCTACGGGATGAAGCCAGTCAACTGCATAATAGGGCACACCTTCCCCTTGTTGAGCAACCCACAACTGGACATCACTTAGCCGATCGCCAATATCCTTGGGACTGCTAGGCAGGATCGGTAGATGCAGTTGGGCGCCCATTCCCGCGCGCACTACCTTCGGGTTGAATGGATCGACGCTACCTTTCATAAGATAGATTGTGTCTACGCCCACGGCAAGTGCGGTACGCAAAATGCTTCCCAAATTTCCAGGATCGGCGATGCGATCGATCACCAACGATAGACTCGCCTCGCCGGGTGCACGCAGCTTTGGTATTGGAAGGACTACCAGAAGTCCTGGAGGGGTCTGCGTGCTCGAACTCGCGGCCATAACCGACTCCGAAACAGTCTGCACCTCCGCCCCCAACCGCGCCAGACTATTAACGAGCCCCCGGCCTTGTTCACTGAGATGATCGGTATGGAAAACGAGCCGCACGGGCAATTCGGCGATCACCGCTTCGTAGGCCATGCGAATACCTTCAACTACGAATACGTCTTCCTCCCGCCGAGCATGAGGGCGCGTTTGCAGCGCGCGCACCCACTTTACACGAGCATTGGAGGTCGATGTGATCATGATGGCTTCATCGATTGCTTGAGCAAGTCATCGATATAGTATCCCTTTTCGTTTAGAGATCCAGAATCAGGACAAACCGCGATAACGTGGAAATGACCGTGCCCTGGATGAACCCTTGAGGCCTCGATCATCGCCGCGCGTTGTGCAACCGTTCGTCATCTTCTCCAAAAACATTCGGCAGCCAGAGCGCAGGAATTCGGCTCATTACCAATCGAATTGCCAACAATATTGCCAGCAACAGGGATTGTAACATTCCTCAAGAATTGGATCAGCATCGAGAAAAAGTGCATTAGGCACGAAAATAACTGGGCATTTGCACTGCCTTAAATTCAAACGGGAGACGCGCGTGCGTCCCCCGCGGCCAAGTTCGACTTGTTTGACTATATTTTCGCGGCTTTTACAATTTCTCGAAAGGCGTGTGGGTCGCGTACTACTAAATCGGCCAGAACCTTGCGATTAAGGTGAATATCGGCCTCTTTGAGCGCATGAATCAAACGGCTATACGTTGTTCCATTAATACGAGCCCCAGCGTTGATTCGTGAAATCCACAAGCGACGCAAATCCCTCTTCCGGGTACGTCGGTCGCGGTAGGCGTACCAAAGTGATTTGAGCATCGCTTCATTGGCTCTGCGGAAGAGTCGCCTGCGGGTGCCGTACATCCCCTTGGTCATCTTAAGAATTTTCTTATGTCGGCGGCGCGATTTTCCGCCGCCCTTAACTCGTGTCACTATTCACTCTCCCTGGACTGGCTGCTTCGATCCTGCAGAAAATAAATCATTGCGGATCGCAACAGCCCTGCGTGCACATTTCGTGGTCACTTTTTCCCGCTGCGCGCGTTTGGGTTGGCCTTGTATTTCTTCAAGTAAGGCGCCAAGCGCAAAATTCGTTTTTTATATCCTTTTCCCTTTACGGCAATCATCTCACTAAAAAGACGCTTCGTGCGTTTTGATTTTCGTCGGCGAAGGTGGCTTTTTCCGCCCTTAGTGCGCACCAGCTTTCCAGTACCAGTCAATCGAAAGCGTTTCGCCGTCGCCTTGTGCGTTTTAAGTTTGTATTTTCCCTTTGTTCTTGCTTTCCTGGCCACTTCTCGCTCCTCATTTCAGGACGATCGATTCCCAAATTCCGCAGTTCAAGATGGGGTAATCAATCCCAGGGCAAAATCGTTGTTCTACTCGATCGTTTGCTATTGGAGGATTATTTCTTCATAGGAGCTAACGTCATCAGCATTGTCCGCCCCTCCATCATGGGCGATTGTTCAATGGTGCTCAGATCAGACAATTCTGTAGCGATAGCTTTGAGATCGTGGAGCGCAATCTCGGGGTAAGTAATTTCTCTTCCACGAAAGCGGATGCGAACACGGACTTTCTTACCCTCCGTCAACCAACGACGTGCATTTTTCACCTTGAAGCCGCGATGATGTTCCGACGTCTTTGGACGTAGACGAATTTCTTTGATTTCTACTTTGGTTTGTGATTTGCGCGCCTCGCGGTCCTTCTTGGCTTTTTCGTATAGGAATTTTCCGTAGTCCAGCACTCGGCAAACTGGAGGGTCTGCATTGGGTGCAACTTCCACAAGATCCATCTCGGCATCCATAGCGATCTGAAGAGCTTCACTGCGCGGAATGACACCAATGTTTTCACCCTTCGGGCCAATGAGGCGAACCTCCTTGGATCGAATTTCCTCATTTATTCGATATTCTGACGCGCTGATCTCCTATCCTCCATTATGATAATTAAAGGCCGCGCAGCGGCCTTAATTGGCCGGATGATACCATGATAGTCTTGTGTACGTCAACGCGCAACCCCAAAATCACACCCTGTAAACTGCTGATTTCCAAGTCGCACGATTGAGCAACTCAATAGGAGCAGTATAAAAATGCTGGCTTATGGTTCCGGTGAACCCTGCTGGTCAGGGAAATTGGGCTGTGGTCCAGGCCACGAAACATATGTCGACGTTGGCTTAATGGTGTAGGTCGGCGTCGGCGTAAAGGTGTGGCTCGGCGCGGGCGTCTTAGTGGGTGTCGATGTTTTGGTCGGCGTTTTTGTAGCCGTAGCCGTGGGGGGCTTGGGCGTTTGTGTCGCCGTGGGGGTTATTAGGCTTTGCGTAGTTGAAGGTGTCCATGTAAGTTCCCAGTTGGTGACCTGACTGGGAGTCGGGGAACTTGTCACGTGAATTTCTCCATCTGTTGTGCTGTCCGGCGTTGGGCTGGGCGTCGTCCCGGGCGCGGTTTCGTTTGTTGTTGCTGTAGGAGATGGTGTTAACGATGAGGAGGAGGATCCGGTTGCGGTTGGAGATCCGGGTGTGTTGGTGTTCGATCGCTCAAGATCCTGTGTTGGTTTCGACGAGTTATTTGCGCCTCCCCCGGATTTGGTAGCCGTCGGCACCGGATTTTTCAGGAGAGCGATTGCTGATCCATCACCACTGTCGCGCAATGCTTCCCCAATAATACTTAACTTTAATGATCCCATGCCGCCGCCAGGGAAATCAAAACCGTAGCTTGCTTTTAAGCGCGAACTTAAATCAACCAGCAGACCTGCATCGGCGCTAATTAGGGTTAACATTACAAACAGCCAGAGGATCAGGGCGAGCATAAACACGGCGAACGTCCGAAATAGCCTTCCCCTATATGCGCGACGACCCAACCTACCGGTACCCAAAAGTAGCACCTCTTTTATGTAGCCTGAGTCTGTCTTACCCTATGAAGCAGTATACAAAAAGCACTTAAGAACAAACCTTGCAGTTCATTTACAATGAGATTTCACTGGATTTCCCCCAGGAAATCTAAGCCTCGCTCTGCAAGACCAAACCGACAACATAATGGAATTTGCCCCGGTTTCCTTGCTATAATGCTTTTGTGAACTCGACGGCTGAGTTAGCAATGGAAGTCCACCATCGGCTGCAGGAGGCTTACGGATCTCCTGAGTGGCGTAATCCTCTTCCCGCAATCGATGAACTTATCTCCACGATTCTCTCTCAAAATACGAATGATACCAATCGTGACCGGGCATATAATGCGCTAAGGGAGCGCTTTCCGAAGTGGGCACTGGTGCGCGATGCCAAGCCTGAACTGGTTATCGACGCCATCCGCTCGGCGGGCCTCGCCAATCAGAAAGGCCCGCGGATCCAGGAAGCGCTGCGCAGAATCGGCGAAGAAAGAGGTTCCCTCGATCTAGACTTTCTAAAACATATGCCGGCCGAAGAAGTGAAAAGTTGGCTTCTTAGACTAAACGGCGTCGGTCCAAAAACGGCCGCAATCGTGATGCAGTTTTCACTCGGATTCCCGGCTTTTCCGGTCGACACACATATCTACCGCCTGAGTGGAAGGCTTAATTTACGCGATGCGAAAGCTACACCCGACGCCACACATGAAATCCTGGCCAACCTCTTTCCTGAAGAAACATATTACGACGCGCACCTCAATCTCATCCGTCATGGACGCGAAGTCTGCCATGCGCGCACCCCAGCCTGTGAGCGCTGCATGCTGTCCGATATCTGTCACTACTATCAGACCGTGATCCTTGAAAGAGAATTATGAGCAAACCAGCTTCCTTTGACGATAATTTAAAAGATCTCAGAAGAACGATCAACGAATTGGTCACCCGCGCCGATGGGCAAATTTTAAAACGCGCGCATGAAGCTCAAGCGCGGGTGGAACTGCTAGCTAGCTCGACTTCCCCCCCGGAGGAACAGGCACGCCTGGCGATGTTGTATGAGGTCTCGCGCACTTTCGGATCCTCCTTGGATCAAACAGAAGCGCTGAACCAGGTGATGGACGCGGTGATTAATCTCACCGGAGCTGGCAGAGGCTGTGTCCTGCTCATCATGCCAGACACGGGAGAACTTGATATCCAGGCTGCACGCAATTTTGAAAAACAAGATCTCGATGATGAAGAAATGCAAGTTAGTCGCACGGTGATCAACGAAGTATTCAAAAACGGGGAAGGGATTGTTACCTCCGATGCGCAGACCGACACACGCTTTGCCGACCACGTCTCGGTCATGCGTTATTCGCTGCGTTCTGTGCTCTGTGTCCCGCTTCGCGTACGCGGGGAAATTATTGGCGTTGTCTACGTAGATAACGCCGCGAAATCAGGTCTTTTCGATGCGCACGATCTCGAGATGCTCGAAGCCCTGGCGACGCAAGCCGCGGTGGCCATTGAAAATGCCAGGTTGTATACGCAAACCGACGCGGCGCTTTCTCAACGCGTTTCCGAACTTGAGACCCTGCAGCGCATTGATCGCGAACTTAATACCGGCTTGGACCTCGATAGAGTGCTCGAATTAACACTGGAATGGGCGATTACAGAAACCAATGCGCATGGCGGCTGGATTGCTATCCGTAGCGGGGAAACCTCGATAATGTCGATTGTGGCCGGTATTGGCAAGGGATCTAGTTTTGCCTACGACGGGGGCCAAATTGCACTAGAACAAATCATTCCCTTTCAATCAGCGGCGAAACTTTCTTCGGCAATTCACCTCGTAGTGCCTGTCCGGCGCGAGGACGAAGTCATCGCCTTTATCGGGGTGTTAAGGAAGCAGGGTCCCTTTTCGCCTGATGCGCGTCCCTATCTGCATCGTCTCGCTGAACATGCTGCGGTCGCCATCGAAAACACGCGCTTGTATCGCTCTGTACAGGCCGCAAATCTGGCAAAATCCCAATTCATCTCTGTCGTGTCCCATGAATTACGAATGCCAATGACGGCGATTAAGGGTTATGCCGATTTGTTACGCCAAGCCGCAGCCGGCCCGGTTTCCGAAAAACAGATTAAGTATTTGGAGACAATTCAATCCAATGTCTCCCGAATGGAGATGTTAGTTTCCGAACTTTCGGATATCTCGCGCATCGAAACCGGGCGCATGAAAATCATAATTCGACCGTTACAGTTGGAAAAATATATTCGCGAGACGGTCGCTGGTCTTATGCCGCAGTTTAAGAAAAAACAACAGTCGATCGCCATCAAAGTTTCAAAAAACGTCGCCTACGTGAACGCCGATCCTGCCCGCCTTGTCCAGGTTCTAACGAACATTCTAAGCAACGCATCAAAATACACTCCCGAGAAAGGCAAAATTAGAATTGGTGTCGATGTCGATGCGGCCTACGCCAGCGTGCGTGTGATGGACAATGGGATTGGGATCAGCACTGCCGATCAAGCCGATCTCTTTAGCCAGTTTTTTCGATCCGATGATCCGATTGTTCGTGACCAACAGGGATGGGGATTGGGGTTGCATGTTTCCCAACGCCTGGTGCAATTGATGGACGGAAAGATTGGTTTTGAGAGCGAACTGGGGAAAGGGAGCACTTTTTGGTTTTCACTTCCTGTCTCGGCGGAGGGAGATTAGTAGCGATGGCGAAGGTACGTCATGGTGACAGGTTTCAACTCCTTATTTACCGACGCGTGGTCGGTCGCCAGCGTTTACCTTCCTTCCTTCTTGCTTTGATATGTATTGGTTTATGGTACGGCGTGCGTTCTGAATCGCTGACATGGCCGAGTTCCGCTAGCGCATCTGTGCTTCTGCCGGCTGGTCTGCTTAGTCTTGCATTTTGGGTATTCACTCTTCTCGCACCGCGCCAGGCCTATGCTCAGGCACGCGACGATCACCTTCGCCTGCAGACACCCATTTACAGGATGAAAGTGGCGTACAGCCGCATCAAGAACACCAGGCCGGTAAAAATGGGGAAGGTTTTCAAACCTGCGACCCTCAGATTAAGCCAGCGTCGGTTTCTTGCCCCTTACATTGGGCATACGGCGCTGGCAGTTGAATTGGATGAGAAGCCGAGGTATTTCCGTTTTCTGCGCGTATTCCTTCATCGTTTCACCTTTGCCCCGGATTCCGCCGGGTTCATCATTCTTGTGGATGATTGGATCGCACTCAGTCAACAGTTGTCTTCGCGCATTGATGCCTGGCGTATGGCTCACAATGTACATTTGAGGGGTGATGTTAGCGACGCGGCGTCCATTCTTCAAGCGCCCGCTGGGGAAAGCAAAGCCAAGCGCAGGAAGCTTTTCTAAACATGTGCAGTGTTCAGGCGTAAATAGATAAAAAGTTAATTGTGAACTATTTGATTTTTTAAAAGTAATGAGCCAGTGTAACGAAAAGGGATGAACACTTATCGCCTTGAAGGTATTGTAAGGGCTAAGCATTTGTAGGTAGTCGGAAATTAATTAATCGGCAATGCAAATGCTTCGCCCCCACACAATCCTGAATCTGCGAACAGGCCATCTTTGACGAAACAACCAGACCGAAGATATACTGTTCTTCAACGAGTGTTCAACAGAGGAGCAACACATGTCCTTTTCGTTTTCATGGTACGGTCACGCATGTTTTGGCCTGGTTATCGATGGGAAAAAAATACTTGTCGACCCTTTCCTCTCCGATAACCCGACGGCGAGCGTCACCTCAGACGATGTCGAAGCAGATTATCTATTGATTTCCCATGGCCACAGCGACCACATCGGTGACTCTGTGGCCATCGCAAAACGCACCAAAGCAACCGTGATCAGCAATTTCGAAATTGCCAGTTGGTTCCAAAATCAAGGTGTCGAGGCGCATGGCCAGCATATCGGCGGCGGATTTGAGCATCCCTTCGGCTACCTCAAACTCACTCAGGCGTTGCACGGATCCGCGCTCCCGGATGGTTCGAATGGAGGCAATCCAGTGGGATTTTTGCTCACCGTAAGGGATGGAAATAAGGTCTACCTTGCCTGCGATACGGGCCTCTTCGGCGATATGCGCTTAATCGGGGAAGAAGGCGTAGCCCTCGCTGTTTTGCCAATCGGCGACAATTTTACAATGGGCCCTGATGATGCTCTGCGCGCTGTTAAATTAATTCAGGCAGATCATGTCATCCCTGTTCATTTCAATACCTGGGATTTGATTGCCCAAGACCCCAATGCCTGGGCGAAGCGCGTGGAATTGGAAACTGATTCGAATGCACATGTCCTGGAACCAGGACAGACATTCTCCCTAGATTGACAGTAGAATCGCTCACATTACGGGGTCGGGACTGTTCTCGAAGCCTGAGCCATCCCTTTGCAAAACCGCATGCCGCCTGCCTGCGCGATCTTCTCAAACCAGCTGCCGGCGTATAGTGTAGGCGCTCAGGGTTGGCCCTTGTGTGACGAACTGTACTGAGTATGCCTAGTTCCTGACCCTTGCACGTAACCTGAGAGTATTCGGGGCTGTCCCAAAAGGCCAATACTTTCGATAGTGGGATAGAAAACCAAATTCTTTAAATTAGCCGCTATCCGATCACTGGCGCAAGGGCACCGGTGAGCTGAAGCTGCGAGCTAAAGCTGCGAGCTAAAGCTGCGAGCTAAAGCTGCGAGCTAAAGCTGCGAGCTAAAGCTGCGAGCTAAAGCTCGGGCCGGTCGCCCCTCCGTCTGGTTTTTGATAAGGCACATTACAAAATCGCTCTTCTGGGACAGCCCCCGAGGATATCCGCAATGCAACGCAAACTTGCCTGGCGCGAGCATATCGTGATTAACATCCCGTGGTTCGGATTAAACATCACGACAGGAACTCTCACCCCTCTTCTACTGCCTTATCTTGTGTTATTGTTGGTCAGCGAAAATCAGAAAAACACCTCGCTGGCAGCAATTCGCGTGACCGGGCTGGCCGTGGCGATGCTGGTGCAACCGATGGCCGGGATACTTAGTGACCGATCGCCGCATCCTTGGGGGCGCAGGCGGCCATTCATTCTCCTGGGCACGATCCTGACCATGCTTTTTCTATTGATTGTCGCCGCCACCCCCATCATCACTACCCCCAATCTCGATTCAATCATTCAATCACAATTTGGTGTTCCCGCAGCATTTGTTCTTCTCCTGGTGGGGATTGTTCTCGTCCAGGGCTCACTCAACATTGTGTTCGGCGCGCTCATTGGACTTATTCCTGATTTGGTCCCGGAGAAACAGCGCGGCCGATCCTCGGGGCTTAAAGCTGTATTCGAGCTGCTCCCCGCATTTTTTGCAATACCGATTGGGATTTTTATTGATCGGGGGCGTATCGGATTGGTGATTGGGATTGTGATGAGTATCTTGTTCATTACGATGCTGATTAATGTGCGTTTCGTTGAAGAAAAGCAATCGACGGAGGCCACGAGCGGCAATGTGTACAGAACTTTCTTGCGCATCGTGGCACTCACATCGATCTTTGTTTTTGTGACTCAATTTGCTATCTGGCTTATTCGTGCAGGGGGAGCTTTCATTCAAGCGCAGGGGGCAAGTTTCAACCAACAAATTTTCCTCATCGGCATCGCAGGTATATTTACAATGGCAGGGGCGATTTTCCTTGGAGTGTATTTCGGCGCGGGCGTGGGCATCGGCAAGGAAGCCCGGCAGCAAATGCCGTTTATCTGGTGGGTGATTAATCGCCTGCTCTTTCTGGCCGCTGTGGGATCCATTCAAGGATTTGCCCTGTTTTATCTGCGCGACTATCTCCAAATGAGTGATCCGGCAACCAAAACCTCCGTTCTCTTTGCCGTCGTCGGGGTATTCTTGATACCTTCCGCATTGGCCGGCGGCTACCTGGCCGACTATCGCGTTGCTGGTGGAGGACGTGTTGGAGCCTTGCGTGCCGGGCTGGCACGCACGATCGTTGCACTTCGACTGCATCGCCTCGGGCGAAAAGGTCTCGTTGCCCTGGCCGGCATTATTTGTACGCTGGGCACACTCCTGCTGCTCATGGCCTCGGATTTTCCGATGGTGATCCTCAGTGGCTCTATCCTTGGCATCGGGACAGGCTTATTTATGGCGACAAATTGGGCACTCGGAACCAGCCTCGTTCCTGCATCGGAAGCCGGACGTTACCTGGGAATTTCGAACTTGGCTGGCGCAGGTGCGGGAATTATCGGAGTCGGCATCGGTGGGCCGATTGCGGATTTTTTCAATCGCCTTGAGCCTGGTCTGGGCTACATGGTTATCTTCTCGATCTATGCTGTGCTATTTTTGCTTTCTGTCCTGGCGTCGCACAAGATCGAGATAGCAGAATCCATCGAGATTCTCAACTGAAGGATCAAATTCCGGCCCCCAATGCTTCCCAATTTGGACCTCATTTTCGGCTTTGAACGCCGCATAGGCTTCTCGCGACGGCCCGACTTGTGGCGAAGTGTTGTCGCGACCACCGGTTCGTTGTATACTTTTCTTCCGCGCTTTGTTCATAGGAAATTTGCCTGATGAAGGTCTCATGCCTGCAAGAAAATTTGGCTCGTGGCTTGAGCATAGTAGCCCGCGCAGTAGCCCAGCGCAGTACTTTGCCGGTGCTAGGAAATGTGCTTATCGCTACCGAAGATGGCCGCTTGCGCCTCTCGGCGACGAATCTTGAACTCGGGATAACAAGTTGGATCGGCGCCAAAATTTTGGAGGAGGGGACCACCACAGTCCCCGCGCGCACATTTGTTGATCTGGTAAACACGCTGCCAAATGAACAAGTTGATATGGAATTGACCCTGCGCACGCAAACGCTGAATGTACGTTCCGGCGCATTTAATAACGATATCAAGTGTATCGATGCGCAAGAATTCCCCCCTCTGCCCCCCAGCGACATCGATGACGGGATCACGTTAAATGTAGAAGAATTGCGCGAGATGATACGGCAAGTCGCCTTCGCTGCATCAAGCGACGATGCGCGCCCCGTACTGACCGGGGTACTGGCTGAAATTGTGGATGGTCGATTTACGCTTGCTGCTGCGGACGGATTTCGGCTTTCGGTTCGCTCTGTAAGCCTAATATCCCCCAACACAGAGCCGCTAAAAGCCATCATTCCCGCCCGCGCGCTTTCCGAGCTCAATCGTGTGCTCAGCGATGGCGAAGAAACTGTCACAATGCACCTGCCTGCTGAGAGAGGACAAGTTATCTTTCGCGCCAAAAACATCGAGTTGGTTTCACAACTGATTGAGGGGACATTTCCAGATTACGCGGGGATCATTCCCACCGATTATGTGACCCGCAGTGTACTTTCAACCGCCGCACTGTATAAGGCATGCCAGGCGGCAGAAATTTTTGCTCGCGATGCGGCGCATTCTGCACGAATCCGAATCACGCCTGGAACCGATACCGAGCCCGGCACGGTTGAAGTATCTGCTACATCAGCAGAAACGGGATCGAATGAGACTATTGTTGATGCCACGATTGAGGGTGAACCTGTTGAGATTGCATTCAATGTGCGCTTCTTGGTCGAAATTCTTAACGTGATTGATGAACCGAACGTCTCTCTTGAAACCTCGACACCTTCCTCTCCTGGTGTGATCCGCCCCGTCGGAAGTGATAATTTCTTGCACGTAGTAATGCCCATGCATCTCGGGCGTTAAACTTCCTTGTTCTTCCCCGTACTTTATTTACACATAATCTATTCTACGCATAATCCGTGTTTTGCATGATCTATGTTGCACATCATCCATGGCTAGCGAGAGGCATCAGATTCGCTCCATGCTCTGCGATTATTGCACGCGTACATACCCGACGCTTAATCTGGCAGCTAAATCCACAGGTTTGGCAATGTTAAGATGAGGTGGGAGTTTTTCATTTTTGCCTTAAAATTAGCTTCGATCGAACCGTATGGGTGTATTCAGCATGGTGTATGATCCTACGCGCTTTCCCCGAGTTCTGACGATCTATCTTGAACTCAGCAACTACCCAACTCTGGCGCCGAACATCCGCCAGCGTATGCGCCATGAATTGTTCAAGCGCAAAATTATCACCAAAAATGAGTTTGAAAGTGAGGTGCAAGAAAAAGCGATTCAATCTCAGCATCGCGAAGGCTTGGCGGATCCCTACGGTGAAGAGCCACCCGATGTTTGGGTTAATCGAATGCGCATCATCCGTGACAGCCTAACGGACTTTTATTTCGCCTACAATCTTCCGCACGATCTTTTCGAAAAACTTCTGCGCGAAGTACTCGAGAAACGCATGCCCGCGCAGGATGTTGTATTAACCTTCCACCCCGAACTTGCACCCTGGGATATGCTCTTCGCACAAGGTGAAGCGTACGAAAGTTTGCCGCTCGATGAACGCGGCCCGATTAAGCACCATCTGCAAGAGATTAAGGTCGTCCTGATCAGGGCCATGATCAGCGACCACCTGCAGTATGTGGCGATTGCGAAAGAGTGGTTCGATATTGCTGAGCTGCAGGCCATTCGCAGCCGTAGACTTGGGCGCGGAAAGATTGGGGGCAAAGCAGCCGGGGTTATGCTTGCCGAAACAATCCTGCGCAAAAGCGGAGATCCGGAGCTGATGAAGCGAATTAAAATTCCACGCTCTTGGTTTCTGGGCGCAGATGTTTTTTACACTTTTACCCAGGTCAACGATCTTTTAGCCTACAGCAATCAGAAGTATCGCCCTGAAAATGAAGTGCGCGAGTCTTATCCTATGGTCCAGGAAGCCTTTAAATCCGGCGTTTTCCCGGCGGAGAGCGTCGATGGCTTGCGTACCATTCTTGAATCATTTGGATCCTCTCCTTTGATTGTGCGTTCATCCAGTTTGCTTGAAGATTCCTTCGGCTCATCCTTTGCAGGAAAGTACGAAAGCCATTTTTGTCCTAACCAGGGTACCCCCGAAGAAAACCTGAGCAACCTCATGAAAGCCGTTATCTCGATCTATGCCAGCATCTACAGCCCCGATGTTCTTCTCTATCGAAGAAGAATGGGGCTCTTGGACTATGATGAGCGCATGGCGATTCTGATTCAGGAAGTTAAGGGTCGACGGCAAGGGTCCTACATAATTCCCGATGCAGCAGGGGTCGGATTTTCACAGAATCAATATCGTTGGGATCCGCGCATTGAACGTGATGCCGGCTTCTTGCGTCTTGTCTGGGGCTTGGGTACTAGGGCCGTCGATCGCCTGGGTAACGAGTACCCACGCCTCGTTGCCCTAAGCCATCCAGACTTTCGACCGGAGGTAGATCCGCGCCGTGTCCGGCGTTATTCGCAAAGTCATGTTGATCTTCTCGACCTGGAGCAGAACATATTTCGTACGATGCCGCTCGCAGAGGTTATCCGTAATCAGACGCCGCATCTACGCTACCTCGCCCAACAATTCTACGATGATCATTTCAAGGATTTCGTAAGTATTCCCCTCGACTTCGAGTCTAAAGAGGTGGTGCTTACGTTCGATGGACTCCTGAGAAAAACAGAATTCCCCAAGGTAATGCGCGAAATGCTCAATGTATTGGAAACTGCCTACAACCAGCCCGTAGATACTGAATTTGTTTTGGAGCTCACACAGGACGCGACACCCATAATTCACCTTCTCCAGTGCCGGCCTCAGAGCAGCCTAACCCACGAAGAAGTAAATCTTCCGCAGGATATACCTGAGAGCGACCTCCTTTTCACCACCTTCGATCTGGTTCCCGACGGACTAGCGATCGGCATTCGTTATGCGGTTTCAATCAACGACCTCACCTATTCACAATTGAGCGCTGTGGACCAGAAGGAAGTCGCGCGCGTGATCGGTCGACTTAATCAGCGTTTGGCAGAGCAATCCTATATTCTTATTGGCCCGGGCAGATGGGGGAGCAACAACTCTGAATTAGGTGTATCCGTCACCTATGCTGATATTTACAATGTGCGCGCATTGGTTGAAGTTGTGCGCGATAGAGCCTTCATCGAACCCTCTTACGGGACGCACTTCTTTCAGGATTTGGTGGAGGCACATATATTTATACTCGCCATTTCGCTCGACGATCCCAAAACAGAGTTCAATCGAGCCTTTTTCTATGAATCAAATAATTCGCTTCCCGATCTGCTTCCAGGCGATCATGACTGGTCGAACGTCGTCAGTGTCGTCGACGTTCCCTCGGTTACCCAGGGAAGGCGTCTGGATTTGGTCATGGATGGCGATGTTGGCCAGGCCATTGCTTTTTTAAACGCTTCGACTCAATCATGAGCTATGAGGGTTATCAATGATTCAGAAACTAACTGCAGCTCAAATCTGCTTACCCAGTGATCCTGAGCGCTTTGAGTTTGAGACAACGGCGGAGTTGCAACCACAGTCGAAAGTAATCGGCCAGCCGCGGGGGGTTAAAGCCATTGACTTCGGCATCAACGTCCGCAGCCCTGGGTATAACATATTTGTGATGGGCGAATCAGGGACTGGGCGCACCACGGCGATCAAGCGTTTCATCGAAGAGCGGGCGATGAACCTTCCGGTGCCAGATGATTGGGTGTATGTGCGTAATTTCTCCAAGCCTAAATACCCACTTGCCCTGCGCTTGCCTCCGGGCATGGGAAAAACCCTGCAAAATGATCTTCAACTCGTCATCGATCAGCTTCAGGCTGCCGTCCCGCGCGCCTTCGACAGCGAAGCGTACAGGGAGGAGGTCCATTCTCTGGAGCAGAAGGTCAGCATAACTCGGGAAGAGCAACTCAGCACCCTTCATGATAAGGTGCAGGCGAAGGGTGGCGCGTTGATTGCCGTTCCCGAAGGCCTGCAAATCATTCCTACCGCTGATGGCAAACCGCTCGCTCCAGAGCAGTTTTCGGCCTTGCCCAAGGATAGACAAGAAGAATGGCGCAAAATTTCCCACGAACTCGAACATGAACTCGAGGACACGATGCGTCGACTGCGCGATTTTGAAACAAATGCCCAGGATAAGCTCGCCGAGCTGGTTCGCAAAGTGGGCAGTTCTGTGGCCAAGTTGAGCCTTGAACCTTTGAAAGAGACCTTTGCCGAACTGAAGAGTGTAAGCGCTTTCCTTCTGCAGGTGGAGAACGATATCATCGAAAATGTTCGCTTATTCTATGAAGACGAACAAAGCGACGCCGCAAAAATAGCAGGGGATGTGAATTTTCGACGTTACAAAGTAAATCTAATTGTCGACCACAGCACTCGAGAAGGCGCGCCGGTTATCATGGAAGGCAATCCGACGGTTGCCAGGCTCCTGGGGCGCGTCGATCACGAAGCCGGTTTTGGCGGCTCAATCACGACAGATTTTACACTTATCCGCGGCGGAGCACTGCAAGCCGCAAACGGTGGATTTCTCGTCCTTAGAGCACGCGATCTCTTCAGCGAACCACGCGCCTGGGACGCGCTTAAGCGTGCCCTGGTGGATGGCTCGGTGTGTCCTGATGATGCAGCCACGCGCGCAGGTGCAGCTACCTTATCGCTTGATCCTGAAACAATACCCATTGATCTCAAAGTGATTCTTGTTGGTCCTGCACATGTGTATTATTCCCTGCATGAGGGCGATGAAGATTTTCGAACAACCTTTAAAGTAGCTGCTGACTTTGGAGATCAAATGGAGCGCAACTTCGAAAATGAATATGAATATGCCCTATTCATCGCCTCCCGGTCGCAAGAAGAAGGGACTTTGCCTTTCGATCGCGGTGCCGTCAGCCGGGTCGTTGAGCATGGTTCTCGGCTCGCCGGATCACAGAAGAAACTAAGCACTCTCTTTGGTGAAATCGCGGATCTTGTCCGTGAAGGAAGTTATTGGGCTCAGCAGGCTGGCCGGGATACCGTGACCTCGGAAGATATCATGCGGGCTGTCCGCGAGCGCGTTTTCTTCCGCGGCAGGATTGAAACTCAGCTCCGAGATAGGATTTTGGACGGAACATTGTTGATTGCCACAACGGGTGAGGTCGTCGGCCAGGCAAACAGCCTGACGGTGACCCAAATTGGGGAACACCACTTTGGCCAACCGGCACGGGTAACGGCGCGCACCTATATGGGAAGGGGTGGCGTAGCACAGATCGACCGCGAGGTTAATCTGGCCGGTCCAATTCATAATAAGGGGGTCATGACACTTATCGGATATTTAGGCGGAAAATACGCCACCAACCAACCACTTGCCCTCTCGGCGCAAATTACTTTCGAGCAAAGTTATGGGGGCATTGAAGGTGACAGTGCGGCGGCGGCTGAACTTTTTGTATTGCTCTCAAGTTTATCGGGGTTTCCGATCAAACAAGCGATCGCGATGACAGGCTCGATCAACCAATTGGGAGAAATCCAGGCGATCGGCGGCATCTCCGACAAGGTGGATAGCTGGTTCAACCTCTGTAAGGAGCAGGGTTTCACGGGCAATCAAGGGGTGATGCTGCCCGCCACCAATGTTGATGATCTTATGCTTGATGAGCCCTTGCGCAATGCCGTCGAGGAAGCCAAATTTCATCTCTGGGCAATCTCAACCGTTGACGAAGGATTGGAGATCCTCATGGGGCGTCCTGCTGATGAAATTCATGCGGCCGTTCAGTCGCGTTTGCTTGTGTTAGCAAAAGAGATCGAGAAATTTGGCGACGAAGACTAAGCCGTTGTCATATTGGGAGAGTTTTCACTGCACAGAGATCAGCGCCGCCATGAGATATTGTGCTCCTCTGAATCCCAGCCATGATCACCAACCAAAGGTACAAATGCAACAGGTGCGATACGTTCATGGCTGAAATCATCACCTTTACGACGCCAACGTTCTAAAACTTGGCCATTACGACCGCCAACCGGCAATACCATCCTGCCGTTATCTGCCAATTGATCGATGAGCGGTTGCGGTACCTTTGGGGCCGCGGCCGTGACAATAATTGCGTCATAGGGAGCAAACTTCACCTCTCCTTCGCTACCATCTTTTTCTAAAATTTCAATGTTGGACAGGCTCAGTTGCATAAGAATTCGGCGTGCCCTTTCTGCCAGGGATGCAAAACGCTCTATCGAATAAACTTGCCGGGCGATACTGGCCAGCACAGCCGCCTGGTAGCCTGATCCAGTACCTATCTCAAGAACTTTATCCTGCGTACTCAATTCCAGAAGTTGGGTCATTAATGCCACGATGTACGGCTGTGAAATGGTTTGTTTATGGCCAATCGGGAGTGGGGCGTCGTTATAGGCAAGGTGGCGCAATTCATCCGGCACAAACATGTGGCGCGGTACTGTACGCATCGTCGAGAGCACGCGTTCATCAATAATCTTCCGCGGAATAAGCTGTTCCTTCACCATTCGTTCCCGCGCGCTGGAAAAATTGATCTTGTCCGCCATAAGTCTCCACCCACCTTGATTATACGTCTTCGAATTTACCAAGCAAAGAAAACGCCCGCATACGCGGGCGCAGATCAATCAATTGGGGGCACGCAAACCTACCAGCTGTAGACCATGCGTTGTTCCTTCCAGATATCCGCTTCGTTATGGTATCCAGCCTGTTCCCAAAACCCTCGGCGGTCTTCTACCATAAATTCCAGGCCCCGAAGCCATTTGCCGCCTTTCCAGAAATAAGGGGCCATAAGATCGTCCCTGCCAGGAATAGCACCAATCACACCCCTTAACGGATGGCCGTGCTCCGCTGTGAGAGGCTCACCATCGAAGTGAGTGGCCAGAAGAAAATTTTCGCCCAGCGCAACCTCCAATGGCAGGTTTACGGTAAATCCATTTTCACAATGCTGCAATATGAATTTTGCTGAGGGCTTGGGGGTGATCATTCCACTGTTAATGAGGGAGGCCAGGGATACCCCCTCCCACTCCGTATCAACTTTACTCCAACGCGTGACGCAATGAATGTCTAGCTTAAGTTTAATCCTGGGCAGAGCTTGGAACTCATCCCAGGACCATTCAACTTTTTCCTCGATCTCTCCCCAGGCCTTAAGGTTCCAAGTTAATGGGTCAAAAGTTGGGACAGCACCATAATGCAGTACGGGAAATTTTTGAGTCAGAGATTGACCGGGAGGTAGACGGCCCTGCTCACGAATCTTTTTCTCTTCTTCGCTTCGTCCAAGAATACGTTTTAACATAAGAAACATCTCCCAGAAGAACAAAAAAACATTATATCAGAAGCGAATTGCCGCCGAATTGCGCCCAAATCGCGAAGCTCGAGCCCCATTCGGCGCAGCCTGCTACACAATCTTAATCATCGTCGTGGGCATACAGACACCCAAGGAGTGTTCTTTCCGTGTGGATTTAATGCACTATGATTCGCGTGGGCTGGAACTATTTCCTTGCAACGTACGTCTATGAATCATGCAAAAGACCCTGATTGAGGAGGATAATTCAATGAAACCAGCGCGCATGCAGAAATTTTTCCTATTGGCCGCAATGTTAACGCTCTTGGGTGTTGCTTGCGGAGGAGGCAGCAATTCCGACCTCGGGCTGTCCTTGCAGACTCCCCGTGCCGAGGCGGCCGAGAACAACCTTTCACTAACAGTTTACAACACAGGAACGGCTCTGGTTCGGGATCTACGCCGATTTACCTTCGTGGAGGGACTTAACGTTATCTCCTTCCGTGATGTCGCCGCCTCGATGGATCCCACGAGCGTGCTTTTTAAGAACCTCACCAATCCCGAAGGTACCACGGTTTTGGAACAGAACTACGAGTATGACCTGGTGGGAGTGACCTCGCTATTGGAGAAGTATCTCGACGAAATAATCAAAGTAGTAACCAAGGATGGCACCGAATATACGGGCACATTGCTAAGTGGGCGGGGCGACATCATCTTGCAGAGCAAAAATGGCGAAGTAACGGTGATCAAAATTGACGGTGTGCAAGATTTTTCTTTTCCCGAACTTCCCAATGGGTTGATTGTGAAACCGACCTTGGTATGGCGCCTGCTCGCCGATGCTGCTGGCGAACAAGATGTAGAAATTACCTATCTGACGGGAGGGCTTTCCTGGCAAGCCGATTATGTTGTTTTGCTCGCCGCCGATGACGGCTCGATCGACTTGGACGGTTGGATCACACTCAACAATTCCAGCGGCACCAGCTTCCCCGATGCACAGCTCAAACTTATTGCCGGCGACCTTCAGCGCTTGCCCCAGCCGGGCTTCGCCGCTGCAGATTTGGTCTTCGAGGAAGAGTTTCTGAGAGCCCAGGCTCCCGTTGAACAACGCGAGTTTTTTGAATACCGTCTCTACGAAATTCCGCGACCGGTAACAGTCAGGGATCAAGAGACCAAGCAAATTGAATTCGTTAGCAGCACGGGAGTAGCAGCCGAGAAATTCTTCGTCTACGATGGATTGCAATGCCGCTTCGGTTATTGGTACTGCAACTTCTATGGATCGCCACGCACGGATCCTTCCTACGGTATTGCCTCCAATGAAAAGATCATGGTGATGCTCGAATTTGATACGGATGAAGTGGACGCTGATTTGCCCCGTGGTCGAGTGCGCATCTACCAGGAAGATATCGACGGCGCCGCGCTGCTCATCGGTGAAGACTCAATTAACCACACTCCCAAAGGCGAATCTATTCGCCTGTATGTGGGTGATTCATTCGATGTCGTCGGCGAACGGATCCAAACCGACTATCGCCTTCCTTCTTCGAAGAGCATCATTGAAACCTTCGAGATTACGCTTAGAAATCATAAAGATGAGGATGTCGAAGTGCGCGTCGTCGAACATTTGTCGCGCTGGAGTGAGTGGCGGATTCTCGAATCGAACGCGGATTATGTAAAACTGAATTCCTCGACGATAGAATTTCGCATACTTATTCCTGAAAACGGGGAAAAGGTCCTAACCTACACTGTGCGTTACGACTGGAAGTAGTTCGCTCGAAAATTCCATGTGTACAAGTAGGGGCACGGCATGCTGTGCCCCTACATGAAATTGATCATCCTTTATACAGTCATTTGGGATGATAGATGAGCGAAGACGGCCAAATCATTTCAGGTGCATTGCACTTCCATAGTGCATTGCACCTTTTTGTGTGACGCGCGCTTCAAGGGGCTGTCCCAAAAGCGCTATCTCGTGATGTTCCCTCTTCGAGAATCGGCCGTAGGGGCAACGCGTGCTGAAGCACGTCGCCGGTGCGCCCTTCCACCTTGGGTAATTGTCGAGCATCTTTAAAAAGTCAACATTGTTAGATCTGATAAACCCTTTGGGACAGCCCCGATCGCCATTACAACCTATCCCTTTCCGCTCTCCTGTTGAAGAATTTTTGCGAGATTTTCTTCATCTGTGTAAACCGCATTGGATACCTGCTCCTGTGTTTTGGTGATTGCATCCTCGTGGCCATCAACGAAAATTATGGGCAACGTTTGGGTTGCTTTTCTTGAGCGCAGGTACTTTGCTGTTTCTCGCCCGTGAGAAGGGAGCCGTGTGAGATAGATCAAAACGATGCGTGGAGGATTTTCAATAATTCGCTTGGCCGCGCGTGCTCCATCTGCTGCTTCCAGATCCACCTGCCACCCAAGATCGCGCAGCGCTGCAGCTTTTGCCTCAACCTCTTCTTCATTCCAGTGGATAAGAAAAATATGCTCATTCAAAGCACCACCTCCGCGAAGAACCCCACCGCACCATCACTCCAGGGCGCGCGGTGCGTGATTCCAATAATCGCGATCATACTCCGGGGAATTATTGCAGATGAATCTTGATTATTCCTATAACCTGGGTAATTTCCAATAGTGCTAAACGGCGCGACCCCTTTGCAGCGGGAGAAAAGTACACATTGCCTTCTCTGCGGAAACCATCGAGATCTGTCACCGAAAGCGCTGTATCCAGCTTAATTTCCAGGGCCAAATCGCGTG
The DNA here is from genome assembly GCA_022561215.1 of Chloroflexota bacterium. Lineage (GTDB taxonomy): Bacteria > Chloroflexota > Anaerolineae > Anaerolineales > E44-bin32 > JADFRQ01. The sequence continues at coordinate 27,070 of JADFRQ010000016.1, forward strand.
GCACGTACACCTCGATATGGCCGATCGCAGCGGAAAGTTTGACGTCGAACACTCCGCCCGCAGGCAGGAAAACCACAAGGCGTCCGATCCCCAACTCCACATTGAGGCCTTCAAGTCTGATTTCTTCGAGATCCAAATCTACTTCGCCAATCCCAAGATCAATGCCTAACGTGGCCGGAAGTGTGGCGTTAATCCCCAATCGCCACTCATTTTCTCTTACTCCGTCTGTTTCCAAGTTCCGGCCAAACGCTGGCCAGAACCATCTGCCTGAAGTACCTACGCTGATGGAGGAAGGCTTTCCAGTCTCGTCCGTGGTTACACTTATGCTTTGTCCTCGACTCAATCCAACATCTCCGACGGCCAAAAATTCGGAGTCATTGGCGGGAGCTAGCCGCACCAGCCCTATTCCCGGAGCAAGATTAATTTCGTAAGCTGTCGCTGATCCTGCCGGCAAGGAAATATGCTCGATTTTTGCCTCAGAAAAAGAATCGCCCTGGATTCCAAAAATCCATAACCCTCCGCCGATGATCACCAATAGTAGAATCAGCGTAAAAGCTGTCGCTTCCGCCGTCCGGCGAATGATAAGCAGATCCACTCCCCAGGCAATAAGCAGGATAGGCCATGTTCTGAGTACGACCTCCCAAAGACTTATGGAGATGAACCCTAAATTTTCGAGCAGGAATACGATGCCGAGACCGATCAGAACAATCGGACCCACCAGACCCCCTCGTCGAAATTCACCTTGCATTGCAGCCTCCGAGGATGACGCTCCATCCGAAATGTAAATTCAATTTGTCCATTCAGGCATTTTCACGCCGAGTAAATGTACGCATCACCATGATCAATCCCAGCACGATCAGGGCTCCCGCCCAGACCGCCTGAAATGCTTCCAGCGCAATGGAAAAGAAAACAAGACTGAGCAGCAAGAGCACGATTCCGGGAATGGTGGCCCACTTCATCCTTCCCTGGGGGGTGCGCACTCCACCAAGAAATCCGAAGGTCAAGGCGCCGCCAAGAAAAAATACGCCAACGGCTGCTCCTCCACCACGCAGGTACGGCCCGAACGCCACCATCGCGGCGATCGAAGCCAGGAAACCTCCCGGTATGATCGCCCACCAATTGCTGCGGTGGAACAAGTAAATCAAGAGGAAGCTCACGGCCATGCTGAATAGAATAAGCGGCGCGCCAAACGCCCGCAAATTGGAGGGGCCATACTCGCTTAAGATGATTAGGCCCGCGAAGCCAAGGAACAACAAGCCTGGGATGAGGGCCCACCATTGCGTGCGGTTGAGAAAATAAAAATACAGGAATATAGCCCCTCCACCAGCAAACAAGAGGCTCCAGATCAGGCTAACGGCGCCGCTGATGATCCCCGTGGTTTGCAGCAATAATATCGTTCCCAATGCGATCAAACCGATTCCTTTAAGCGCGCGGAAGTCAAATTTCTTCATCGGACACCTCTGGTTGAATTTCTGGCATAGCGCCCTCCGGCGTCGCTGATACAGGAACTACTCGGCGGATTTCTCTGCGAGGGATCATGCGCAGGAGCAAGATCAAACCATAGAGAATGAGCAATACTGGCCAGTATTTTTGCAGCCCGATGGATAACGCGCCGAAAAAGGAAGCGAAAATTACGAAGAGTATTGCACTGCTGATGATGAGCTTGAAGCCTTCTTTTATGCCGCGACGGTTCGACCGGCTGAGCAAGCCCAATAAAATTGTTCCAACACCTACAAATCCAGGGATCAAGGTCCACACGTACGACCAACTACCAAAATTGCTGGTGGCATTCTGCCAATACAATATGCCGCCAATTCCTGCAACAATCGCTGCAGGGACGACAAATCCAGGAGCTCCCGAAATCAGACCCAGCAGCAATAATAAAATGCCGCTACCGACCACAAACAATGGCCATTCAAAACGCACACCAAACCATTTATCAAGATCGGGAAAGAGCTCAAGTGCCATGAAATAGACGCCAATGAGAATAAACAAGAATCCACCGAATAATTGCGATCGTTGTCGTTGATCCATCGCCGCCTCCTTAATCGCTGCGCGCTAGAGAATCGGGTCAAACCTTCGAATCAGCTTGGAAAATTTCCCTGAGAACACAGCCACAGGATGTTCACCTTTCGCAAGGAGCATTACCTTCGTGCCTCCACTTTACGAGAATGGGGAACGGAAAGTTGCGAGCCACTGAGGCCTTTCTTGATTCTATCGCGCCACTCCTGGTAGATGAGAGATCATCTTTACTATAGCCCGAATAGGCTGCCAGGTGAAGCGCTCGCACGCCTTTTGGCCTTAAGAGATCCGACCCAACATTCGCCGCCTTTAATTGCGCCAAATCAAGCATGAGATCACCCCATTGAGGCGATCATTTGAAAGGGGAGTGTAAGTGGGAAATGCTCCCAGGAATGTTATCGTGATCAAGAATTCTATTCGCCCTCAATAGTGGAGCATGATCAGGGCGGATTTGGTATTCCTCGTTTGGCTATGGGGGAAATTCAAAACGTTACGCAATCATTCAATGCAGGAACAGAGGGTGTCGGGAATGATTATAGGCAAACTATTCGCCAGACGTGTTGGTCTTCTGAGCGTACTATTGATGGCTATTTTTTGGTTTCCTTCCAATGCCAATGCACAATCGCGCGTTGATGGCTGCCAGTGCACAGATTTTGTTTACGGCGTCCGTTTGGATATTCCGACAGGCATGGGCGACGCCCGAAACTGGCTTTCTTCGGCCCGGTTGCATCGCTTTCCATACGACCGCATTCCTCAAGTTGGTGACGTGGTTGTGATCCTAAACGGTGCCTTTGGTTTTAACGCCACCTACGGACATGTGGCTATTGTTATCGATGTAAGCGAAAATCGCGACCGTTTCAGCCTCGCGGGATGGAATGGGGTCATTAACAACTGCGAGGTCGAAATAGTGAGGGATCTGCCAGTGACCTACAATACTTACTTCATTCATCCCAAGCAAACCTACGTTCCCTATCCGATTGCTCTCGAGGAATGGCCCACTGTTACACGTGAACAGCTCGAAAATAGAGAAAAAACCAATTTGACCTGTTACCTGGGCGGGCATATTGCTCTGCCGACAGTGGTTTGTTTAAAATTGGGTTGGTCACCCCAATACCTGGAAATCGACATCGAGTCGGTCGGGAATAATCTCAACGAGGGGCAAAATCAAGGGTTTGATAAATTGCTTTGATGGCGATACTTCTCTCGCATGCCAAAGTGGGTGTCCCGTTCAATCATCCATGAAAAGAGGCAGATGACCGAGAGCGATAATCTCCTTCCACTTCTCGGCGTCTCCTTCTGTATATACGGCAGCTTCCGCGACTACCTCGGAACCTGCCATTTCCATAACCTTGCGCATGCCCGCTAAGGTGGATCCCGTGCTGATCACATCATCGATCAATACGATGCGCTTGCCATCGGCGAGCTCATGATCCTTCTCATCAAGAAAAAGCTTTTGCGGCTTGCCGGTCGTTATCGAAAGGGTTTCCGCTTCGATCGCATGGCCCATATAGATTTTGTAAGCTTTTCGCAAGACAATGTACGGTTTGCGCATGCGCGAGGAAAGCGCGTGGATCAAGGGGATGCTCTTTGCTTCCGCAGTAACCAGCAGATCGAAGGCGATATCCTGCAGCTTAATCTGCATGCCCTGTGCGCAGGCCTCGACCAGTTCCGTATCCCCGAGGATGTTAAACACCGCAATGCGCACGCCTGGTGCCACTTCAACCAGGGGCAGCTCACGTTGGATCCCTCCAATTTTTACGCGGTAGGTTTCCCCATCAGAATTCATCACGCCTCCCCAGGAGCGTCGCCAATTTGGGCTCACCATTCAATGAATATTCCATATTTGGTGAATTTTTTCGAAGTGGACGAAAATAAATCTCGATTCTGCAGTCTCCGCGCTGCTCCGCTTAATCGAGGCACTCGGCGATTTGTGGCAGCCGCGAATCGTAGGCAAATGTGCCGTCGAATGAGGATCTATCGAGTAGTGTGTAGCAATTATGAATGTGCGAGCCTCAACTCTATGCCATCATTTTTTGAAGACTTAAAATTCAGGATGGCGTACCGCAAATGCCAAAGGTTATTATAGTGTATTCGTGTTCGAAAGCAGCGAAGCGGAATAATGCTTGATTTCAAGTCGTATTATTCGCGGATAGGATGCTTAAAATCGTAAATCCCATCCCGCAGTGACCATGTTCTCCCACAACCCTGACAATGCAAACCTTCATCCAGATCTTCAAAATTTTCGGAGGTGCACACCGGGCAACGCCAAAAGGCCTCCTCCTGATACGAGGGTCCACTTAATACTTCGGCCTGCAGGAACACACTTGGTGTTAGTTGAACCATCCCGCCGCTCCACTGGATGACTGAATCCAGTGCGACGAGCAAGGCAAGCGGTACCAGGCGTTTGAGCAAGTTCAGACGGAAGTGGGAAACGGTGAGCTGCCGGCTCACCTCAAAGTCCGATTCCTGCAGCCAATTGCGGAGCGCGCGAGGGTGAAAATTAAAATTGAGGGGCGCAAATTCAACGCTGTCGATTGCAAAGGGATTCCATTGCTGTTTACTCAACAACCAGCGTGCGATCGCTTTCAGGTTTCTCTTGTTGGCATATTCAAGAACAAATATTCCCCCGCGACCTAAAATGCCGCGTACCTCCTGCAATGCCGCGCGCGGATCAACCATGTGGTGTAGGGTACGGATCATGGTTGCTGCATCGAAACTAGCGTGCGCGAACGGGAGATGATAGGCATCGGCGACGACGTAGATGTAGCGCTCACTTTTTCCGAGATGCAGCTGTGCTTGCTCGAGTTGCGAACGCGCGTAATCCAATAGGACGATCTTTTCGAAGCCGCCATAACGCCTGGTGTTGCGTCCCGCACCGGCGCCAATCTCCAGAAGTTTGCGGCCTTTTGCAGGAAGCAGCCTGCGCAACGCAATTGCCTCTACAAGATCTTCATATCGGCGAGCACCCGAACCCCAGAAGCGTTCTTGATAATTGGATCCTTCATAATCGCAGATATCTGGATGGTCTGAATTCATACCAAGCCACCGCACTGCAATGCCCATCGAACTCCGGTCTCAAAGTGGACCTCGATGGATCGTCTCGCATTCAAATTCACTGGTCGGGCGATGGGGATCATCTTAAGCTGCGTACTGGGAGACAAAGATTTGGTTTGCACCAGGGAGTACATTCCCTATGGGCAATCCCCTTGCCAGAGAAGCATCTGCCAACATCCGGGAATCTCAGATTGAAGTACTTCATAGGGCCCTACCAAACGCTGCAATGCTTGAAAAGCTTCGCCAAGATCGGAATTCGCCAGGGATATCGCTACTGGAACGGCGAGCTCGATCGGCACAGAGACATTAACAGGCACCGTGAGATCGAGTGTGATGGGCAGCTCCGCCCCCGCGGGGAATGTGATCGATGCCGGGGCATCGACAGATAAATTTGCAGAACGAATACTGAGGCTAACGTTATCGATGCGCGTCGGCTGGAAGAGCACTGCCAGCGTATCACCCTGCAGCACCAAATCAAAAACCAGAGGGATTTGCTCGTTGATATTGATGATCGTCTCAATTTGCGCATTCTCACTCAAAGCCAAAGAGCTTGCCACTCCCTCGAGCAACCCCTCCGCTAGCGTTTCCTTCATGACAAAGAGTGTATTCCCCAACGAGATGACGAGCCACAAGAAGATCAGATTGAGAAGCACCGAAAACACAATCAACACGCGCCCAAATGATCCACCGCGACCGTCCAGATTGATAGCCGAGGTTTTACGTTTGAATAATGTACGCAAGTTTGTCAGCGGATTTCGACTCACATTCGCCACGGCGTCATTTGAAATCTCAGGAGAAGATTCATCGGAGTTCATTAATCGCCCTCGCTTGTCCCTAACCTAAGGGAAACTCCATCAACCCCAGATAAATGGGGCGATGGGTAATGAAGTACGTGAATTATTTCACAAATAAGGTGTTCCGAATTGTCGTTGAGGATCGCGAAGCTCCACTCACGCGCTGCACTATAACATATACACAATACAACAGCCAATCATAAAGCAGTGTGACGCGTAATGGGTAATGCGTGATTGGTGATTAGAGACTGGAGACTAGAAACTAGAGACTGGAAACTGGAAATTGGAAATTGATTACAGGTTACTGGAGACTTTTACTGATCCCTAATTACTGGTTACGTGTTACCGCTAACTGTTTCCTTCCCAAAAATCATTTCCAACGAGTGAGAATAGTTTCGCGCTCAAAGAGCTGCGTCGCAAAACCAAGCAGCCCGGCATCAATCACGACGAGCGCCAAGGCAAACCAGAGGATCAACTTCGCATCGACGAGCACCAGACCAGCGACCTGGGCGATGAACAAGCCCATGAGCGGCAGCAACAATAGCATCGATAGCTGCTCGGCCACGCGGGGATCATTCGCCCGTGAGGAAACCATCACCGCGACACTCACCGCGGCGACCGATAGCAAGGGGCCAAGTACGAATACGGCAAGCAGCCACTCGGGCGCCAGAATACGCTCTACCACGATAGGACCCGCTGAGACGATGGAAATGCCGATGACAAAAATAAAATACCCCAGCCAAGTCGCCACAATTGCGGGGATTGCCGCAGCAAGTGCTTTGCCAATCAAGAGCTGAAATGTGGAAATCGGAGTGGCCAATACTGGTTCAAGGGTGCGGGTTGTCTTTTCGCCAACAATGCTGTACGAGGCAATCGTAATAGGGATTATGAGCGGGATGAGCATAAACAGCATCATATATTGGCTGACGATAAAGATCTGGAGACACTCCGCATCCGTCACACCTGCGCAAAGGCCCTCCAAATTAAATGCCGATCCCAGCTCCTCCAGATCACCCATATCGGTCTCGTTTCCTCCCACCGCAAGGCCAATAATGGGCAGTAGTGTTAAAATCAAGGGTAAAAATGCCACGGTGAACATGACGAAGCGGTTTTTAAATACCTCAGCCCAGTCTTTACGCAGAATAACCCAAATTAATCTCATGTCTGCCGCCTTTGATTGCGTGCCTATCCGGTGAATTGTATAATTCAATTATGTCAAGTAGACAAAGTTTCATTTTCGTTTGTCAGCAATTGCAAATAAACATCCTCTAATGATTTTCGAATCTCACCCACAAATTGGATTTCCGCACCAGCCTCGACCAGCGCACGTACCAATGCCGGGTTTTGAACCTCCGGGTCGTCAAGCCGAACCAGGATGCGGTTCTCACTCGCTTCCGCCGATTCGACAAAAGAGAATGCGGTCACCCGTTCAACAAATTGCTCACCTGGCTGAGTCAGATGGAAGACCACCGCCCGCCCATAGAGCTGCAGCTTGAGCGCCGATGGCGTGTCGAGCGCAAGCAATTCCCGATTGAATACCGCGATGCGATCACATAATCGGTCAGCCTCATCCAAATTATGGGTGGTGATGAAAATGGTGCGTCCCTCCCTTTTCAATCCCTCCAAAAAATCATGCACCAGGCGCGCCGCCTCCGGATCCAATCCACTTGTCGGCTCATCCAAAAATAGCACATCGGGTTCATGCAGCAGCGCCCGCGCGATCGCCAATTTCTGGCGCATCCCTTTTGAAAATGTCCCTACCGCCTCGTGACGCCGATCCCACAAGCCCAGCATCTTCAAATACTGTGCGACCTTTCCGGCAACATCTTCAATCGAATACAGCTGCGCAAAAAAATCAAGGTTGCGCTCGGCGCTGAGGCGATCGTAAAGACCAGGACTCTCTGTCAGAATCCCGACGTTTCTCCGAATCTTATCGTCCTCGCTGCCCAATGTGTAACCCGCCACACGCGCACTTCCTTGTGTGGGCTTGATCAACGCGCAGAGCATGCGGATGGTAGTTGTTTTTCCAGCGCCATTCGGCCCTAGAAAACCAAAAACCTCGCCCGGCTTCACAGATATACTGAGCCGCTCCACGGCGGTAAGCTCCCCAAATTTTTTCGTCAAATCCTTCGTCTCAATCACGCTCTTCATCCATCCTTGAATAAATTGCTGGCGCGAGCTTTATCCTCAGGGCTCGACCAGATCCGGCGTTGGTTGTAAGTCAAACACTAGCTATTATGATCATAACGGCTGCGCTCGATTTGATCGATGGAGTATCGCCTTGGCCTGGGGGGCAAGGCCGTCCTCGAATCCCTATCCTCGCTAACCACCTCTTCTGCGGTCGACGAGTCATTCTCCGACCGCAGGCGCCACAATATCGCCAGACTAAGCAGCGCCATAAACCCAACCAAAATCTCCACGACAAAGATACTCCAGGTTTTAACTCCAAAGACGACGACAGCATCGACGAGTGTGTGCCACGCTATGGCCAAAAAAAGCCAGGACGCTTTTTTACGCACGAACGCTTGCATGATCATCACCGCAAGGGTCATTTGAATAGTAAGTGCAAAAATCCTCTCCAGCGCACCCAGCAGTGCCGTATACCACGGCAGCGACCAGTAGAGATCAAGCTGCGCACGCGCAAGCTGTAGTTGTTCGGGCGGCACAAGGTTGCCTAAATCTGCATTGCGGTAGGCCATCGCCTGAAAAAATGCGTAAAATGCTATGCCACCCAGGAGGATGGCCTCCAAACCCCCATGCCCGACACCGTAAAACACGCCGTCCTTCCAGCGTGTGTACTTACGCAAAGAGAGCCAGTAAACAATTGCGCGGGATCTTTCTTCAAATACCCCCGCAGAGAGCGCAAAAAGGATCCCTCCTGCTCCGAGATCGCGCGCGCCTGTCAGCCGCTAGCCGTTAATCTGCCCGACCAAATGCAGCAGGAGGAAGCGATTGAATGGAATCTCCAGGATTTGAGATAGGGCAAATGCAATTGCACCGTAAAAGAATAACTTCCAACTCAGCGCATATCTGCGCACCAGGCCAATCGCCAGGAACAGAGGCAGACCCAGCATGATGAGCGCATTTAGCAGACGCACAATGGCATCCAATTTTTCATACTCCTCGAGCTCCAGCCCAGTTTATTGTTCGGTAGTTACACCTTACGTTTGGTTATTTTCTAGTCCGCCGAGGCTTTGTTTCACGTGAAACCTTGCAACGCTCCCAGATTCTGCTCGCAGTTGCATGCGACGATAAACGAGGAACACTGAAATAAGCTGATCTTCGGATAATAATGTGGGTCCTGCCGCCCCCCCTAATCCCCATCAGCCATTTCTTCCCGCAGCGCCCCGTGGATGTCCTGATATTTTCCCGTGAGGCCAATCGCTTCAAGCATGCTCAACATTCGGTATCAAAACCTTGGGATCCGATCCCGGAATGCATCCCCTCGCTCACTACGCGATGTTTCACGTGAAACATTGACGAAAGAATTCAATCCAGCTGCAACCTTCGGGCATATACATTGCCCATGGATTTCGCATGCGGAGGAGCCTTCAGCCGCTGCGCGCATGGATTATGCCAAGCTTAAGCATCGAGCAAATTCTTCAACTTAACCTGCCCTTCGACAGGTACTTGGTCCGCGGTGAGCACCACGCTTGGCCATATGAATTGCGACTGCTCGCAGTGTTTGGCCGCAGCACGTTCATCGATTAATTTCCAGAGTTCAGTAGTCATCCTGCACTTCGCCACAACACATCCCTCACCCGAAAAAACTTAACCATCATCCCTCGCACTTGGGCTGCGCCTTTTTTTTATCAGCACGGCTTGTACCCGTTCCACGTCATCTGGAGTAAATCCCATACGCGCGGCTTCGTCGAGAAACGATCTTGTGAGTTCCTCCAGGGCCGACTCCCTTAATCGTTCGGCGCGCTGCGGTAGCAGGGGTTCCAATACGTAGGTACCGCGCCCTTGCTGGGTCGATAGGACGCCGGCCTCATCCAACATTCTGTATGCCCGCGCGATCGTGTTGAAATTAACCTGCAGCTCGCTCGCCAATTGGCGCACGGTGGGGAGTTGATCCCCTGATTGAATGACCTCCGTCGCAATCAGATGCTTAATTCTCTCTACGATTTGCGCATAGATGGGAATATGACTCCTGAAATCCAATTCGATCATCGGCAAATCACCTTATTGTCTCATTGTCTCTTTGTAGCATTGTCTCATTGTACCTATTGTATACGGTTGCCTTTTTCTGTCAAGGATGGCGCTGGATAAGCGTTCGTTTGCCTTAGCCCTTGCCCGCATGGTAAAATCGCTGTACGAATCCCAAGTTCAAATACTGGAGGCGAACGTGGAAAACGAAGTTGGTACATTCGCCGTGAAAAAGGGCCTGGCACAAATGCTAAAGGGCGGCGTGATCATGGATGTCGTCACCGTTGAACATGCGCGCATTGCCGAAGAAGCGGGCGCTGTCGCCGTAATGGCCCTCGAACGAGTACCCGCCGATATACGCGCCCAGGGCGGAGTCGCACGGATGAGCGATCCAGAATTAATTCTCCAAATCATGGAAGCCGTCAGCATTCCCGTAATGGCGAAAGTCCGCATTGGCCATTTTGTCGAGGCCCAGATCCTCGAGGCGCTCGGGGTTGACTACGTCGATGAATCAGAGGTCCTCACACCAGCAGACGAGCATAACCATATTAACAAACATGAGTACGGCATACCTTTCGTCTGCGGATGCCGCAACCTCGGGGAAGCCTTGCGCCGCATCGGTGAGGGGGCGGCTATGATCCGCACCAAAGGCGAGGCCGGGAGCGGCGACGTCGTCGAGGCGGTGCGTCACGCACGCGCCGTCTTAGGTGAAATTCGTAAATTACAGAACACGCCCGATATGGAGCTTATGGCCTACGCAAAAAAGATCGGCGCTCCATATAAGCTGGTTCAGGAAACCAAAGAACTCAAAAGCCTGCCCGTCGTTAACTTCGCCGCGGGGGGCATTGCCACACCGGCAGATGCGGCGCTGATGATGCAGTTGGGGGTGGAGGGTGTTTTTGTGGGTTCGGGAATATTTAAGTCAGGCGATCCCGCGCGGCGCGCGAAGGCCATCGTTGAAGCGGTCACCCATTACAACGATCCCAAAATCCTGGCCGAGATCAGCAGGAATTTGGGAGAAGCCATGGTTGGCATTGGGATCAGCGATATTCCGGAGTCTGAGCGGATGGCGGTACGCGGTTGGTAAATGGCTGGCCCGAAGTCGTAATCCATTGCGACAACACTCGTTTCAGCAAAAAACCGATCTTCCTGCGACAAGGTCCCGAGAAAGCTTAATAACGTGAACATTGGCGTGTTGGCACTGCAGGGCGATTTCGCCGAGCATCTTGTAATGTTGCGCCACTTAGGCGTTGAAACGCGGGAGGTCCGTCTTCCATCCCATCTTGATGGATTGCATGGCCTCATCATTCCCGGAGGCGAATCGACAACAATTGGCAAATTGGCCGTGACCTATGACTTAATCCGGCCTCTGCGTACGTTCGCGCAGGAGCATGCAATATGGGGGACCTGTGCCGGTGCGATATTTATCGCTAAAGAGGTGTATCGCGATCAGCCACTTCTGAAACTCATGAATATTTCCATCCAGCGCAATGCATTTGGACGTCAAGTTAATAGCTTTGTTCATGAGCTTCTCGTTCCAGCACTTGAGCAACCGGAACGCCCATTTCGGGCGGTTTTTATCCGCGCGCCGATTATTGAAAATATTGGCCAGAATGTGAGTGTAATTGCCGAGTTAAGCAATGGCAACAATTCCATCATCGTGAGTGCCCGGGAAAATCGTTTTTTTGCGACCTCATTCCATCCCGAGCTCACGAAAGATGATCGCTTTCACCGCTATTTCCTGGAAATGGTGGAGGAGGGATGATCCGGCCCGCGGATTTGCGCGATTTGGGACTCCTGCGGCGGATGCGTGAACATGGCCTCTGCCTCGACTCGCAGCTGGCCTATACCCGAGGCGCACACACCTTCCAAACGTTGTTCCTGGATCTCATTACCCCTGGGAGCAGTACATTTACCCTCATCGCCAAACCTTCAGAGGAGGGTGAGCAAGCAGCTTTGGGGCAAATCCTGCATCGACTTGGCGACCCACATGCCAGGCTATCGGTAATTGGCCCTCAGGAAATTCTCGCCGAAACTCGGGGAAGCAAACTACTTGATGGACTTGCTGATGCCGCAGGAGAAAGGGGTGCCCACCACCTCATTGCGGAGGTGGATGAAAACAACCCCGTTTTTGAATCGTTAAGAAGAGCGGGGTATGCCATCTACGCACGCCAGAGGATCTGGATACTTGAAGATACACAAAAGGGCAATCCCACATCAAGAAATGGACCTTGGCGCAGGACGGAAAGCGCAGACGAAGAGGCGATCATTCATCTTTACCAGAACCTTGTTCCGGCGATTGTGCAACAAGTCGAGGTTCCTCCCAGACCCAAAAAGGGGGATGTCGTGCACTACGCCGAGGGTGAGCTGCTCGGCTACCTGGATATTGAGCGTGGTCCGCTTGGTGTCTGGGTGCAGCCCTATTTGCATCCCGCTGCGCAAAGTCCTGCAGCCCCGCTCGATAGCTTCATTAAAGGCTACTCTGACAGCCGCAAGAGACCTTTGTACTTTAGCGTCCGTTCGTACCAGGGTGGAGTGATGCATGGATTAGAGCGCTTAGGATTTGCCTTTCATCGCGATCAAGCCGTCATGGTTAAACACCTGGCTGTTTTGATCAGGCATCCTGCGCTTAAGCCCCTTCCCGCTGGAGATGGAACGCGGGCCGAACCCACCACCCCCTTTGCCCATTCAAACAGCTTTCCCATACGAGTCGAATCGCAAAGTATCCCCCATTCTTCTCAGCAACTTTAGTTGCCGCGATCGAGGGAGAATGAGATTTTCCGCAACCCTGGTGAACACGCCGTCCCCCTATCGCCGCCCGATCCTATCTGACCGCCGCCACTAACTAGATATTTGTGCTGTGACAAGACTACGCAGGCCGCGCAATGCAGCCTGCAAACATTGATTGCTTATTTAGGCACAAATACCTTGTCGAACGAGGACAGCAGAAGTATAAATAACCAGATCGAACATGTGCACCCAATGACAAGTACACAAATTACGGACAACTTAGACGGCTTACTGGCAGTCCTTCCATCCGTCGTGAACGATGCGTTGACTGAAATCGATCGCGCCGACGACCTGCTGGAAGTCATTTTGGATACCGGACGTGTCCCTACGGCGCGCTATACAGATATTGAAATCGATTTAAGCGACTCCGAAGTCACACGATCGGATATCGACTATGTTCTTTCACGCATAGGCGAGTTCGACGACGACAATCGCGCGGGAATTGAACGCACTCTGCATCGCATTTCGGCCATCAGAAATCGGCACGATCTAATCATCGGGCTAACCTGCCGCGTCGGCAGAGCCGTCTTTGGAACAATCGAAATCATTCAAGATCTCATTTCGAATGACAAGAGTATTCTTCTCTTGGGCCGGCCTGGGGTTGGGAAAACAACCATGCTGCGGGAGGCCGCACGGGTACTTGCAGAAAATAAACGTGTCGTGATCGTCGATACCTCAAATGAAATTGCGGGCGATGGGGACGTTCCGCATCCGGCGATTGGTAAAGCACGACGTATGCAGGTTCGGCAAGCAAACCTGCAACATGAAGTAATGATCGAGGCAGTCGAAAACCACAATCCGCAAGTTATTGTTATTGATGAGATTGGCAGGGAATTAGAGGCAGTCGCCGCGCGCACAATTGCCGAGCGCGGAGTTCAGCTGATTGGCACCGCACACGGCAACACATTGGAGAACCTGCTGCTCAATCCGACACTGTCTGACCTGATCGGAGGAATTGAGTCCGTAACTCTATCCGACGAGGAGGCGCGGCGGCGCGGGACACAGAAGACGGTTCTCGAGCGTCGAGCCGCGCCGACGTTTGCCATATTAATCGAAATTCAAGATCGTGAGCGACTAGCAATTCAACACGATGTCTCCGCTTCGGTAGATGCCATGTTACGCGGCAGGCCGCTGTCTCCCGAATATCGCTATCGCGATGAGGATGGCGAAATTCAAATCGAGTCTGCCCCTAAGATGCCCATTTCGCGTCGCGGCGACTCTGGTTATCGACGCCAGGCTGTACCTCCCCCCGCGACCAAAGACGACAATTCCAGATTGCCTTACAAACCGACGCCCTCTCATTTTCCCGGCCCTCCCTTGAGCACAGTGCGCGTCTTCCCCTTTGGCGTGGCAAGAAATCGCCTGCGCCAGGCTGCAAAACGCCTTCGCGTTCCTGCTCAGCAAGTTCAAAATCTAGGTGAGGCAGATGTACTGCTTACCCTGCGGTCCTATTACCGACGCCGTAAAAAGATGATCAGCGAAGCCGAAAACCTTCAAATGCCCATTTATGTTCTGCGCTCCAATACCGTCCATCAAATGGAGGCGTTTTTGAGCGATTTGTTCAGCCTGGAAACGACTACGCTCGACGATCCATCCCTGGCGGATGCGATGGAAGAGACGCGTGAAACCATCCATTCCGTGCTCAATGGCACCAAGTCAATCGACCTTTCCCCAGCCTCTTCCTACATTCGGCGTCTTCAACATCAGATGGCCCGCCAAGCGAACCTCGTGTCTCATTCCTATGGCAAGGAACCGCGTCGTCGTGTAAGGATTTACCGACAGTGAGTTTTTTTGTGACGTTGGAAGGGCCCGAAGGTGGAGGAAAAACATCGCAGGCAAAATATCTCGCCGACGCATTAACACAGGCTGATTTCGACGTGTTACTTACGCGTGAGCCCGGCGGGACAGAAATCAGCGATCAGATCCGCAATGTGCTCATGGCGATTGAAAATACCTCGATGGATCCCAGCACCGAATTTTTACTCTTCTCCGCTTCGCGTGCACAACTTGTGCGTGCAATTATTCGGCCACACCTGGATAACGGCGGAGTAGTTGTTTCCGACCGGTACTTTCATTCCTCATGGGCCTATCAAGGCTACGGTCATAGACTCGATTTAAATGCCTTGCGCCAGATAACGGATTTTGCAACGGATGGGCTTTCACCGGATCTCATCTTGCTGCTCGATCTGCCGGTTGAAATCGGCCTGCAGCGTCGGCTCTCAGGCGGCTCTTGGAACCGACTTGACGCCTATGAAAAACAATTCCATCAACGCGTGCGCGAGGGCTACCGAACTATGGCAGAGGCCAACACCGAAGATTGGGTAATGTTCGATGCCTCTGAACCCAGCGACGCAGTCCGCGAACAGATTCTGAACATTGTTTTGCGGCGTTTGTCCCAAGATTAACGAAAGCTTACGCAACCCATGCGAAGCACCAGGCAGTGTGCTAATTTCACAACATGGAAATAGAAAACTCGATAAAGATGCCTTCTGGGCAGGGGCAGCTAACCAGAGTTCGTCCTGATACCGGGTTTATAGATCCATATCCGAGCCCCCCAGATCGGGCATGCTGTGCTCAATGTTTTCCGGGCTTTCGCCCGCTTCAAGTCGATTGACGACTTCATCAAATTCCGCGGGCAACTCTTCCCCTAGCTCTTTGCCCATCTTGCGCATCATCCCCGCCATAGCCTTGGGATCGTCTTCATCCCATTGGCCGGGATCAGAAAATGAATCCAGGCGTGACTCTTCGGAGCGTACAAAACGCACTCTGCTGATCAATCGACGCAGATCCTCGCGCTTGCAATGCGGGCATTGCACCGCTTGTTTACCATACGATTCATACGCTATAAAATGGGCCGATCGCTTTCCACATGAATTACAAACATAATCATAAGTCGGCATACTACCCTCCGCAAAATTGATTATACTGACCAAGTCCGCAGGATTCAACGCGTGTACGAAGAAATGCTCATTAAGGCCCGGCAGCCGCTGCTCATCGTGGTTTCCGGTCCATCAGGCGTTGGCAAGGATACGGTTATCGACAAGATGAAGAAACACGGCTTGCCCTTTCACTTCGTAATCACGGCCACGAGCCGGCCGCGAAGACAGAATGAAGTTGAGGATAGAGACTATTTTTTCGTGAGCCGCGAAGAGTTCCACCAGATGATCGAAAATGATGAACTCTTCGAACATGCACTGGTGTACGGCGAATACAAAGGAATTCCCAAGAAACAAGTTGAAGCAGCGTTGGCCAGCGAAAAAGATGTTGTCATGCGCGTTGATGTTCAGGGTGCCGAAACCATCCGCCAGCAAAGTCCTGAAGCGATCTTAATTTTCCTCGCAACTGCGAATGAAAATGAATTGCTGCGCCGGTTGAAAGCCCGCCGTACAGAAAGCCCCGAGAAACTCGCCCTCAGGATCGAAACTTCGCGGGAGGAAATGAAAAGAGTTGCCGGGTTTGATTACTACGTTGTTAACCGCAAAGATAAACTCGATGAAACCGTTGACTGTATCGTAGCCATCATCACGGCAGAACATGCCCGCACACAGCCCCGGGCCGTCAAATTATGAGTGATCCACCCTCCTCAATTGTTCAGCCGATCCCCCAACCAACCCTACCTGAACGGCGGAGTATATCGCTCGCGAAACGATTCGCGCGCACTCCGATAACTCTGGGCTTGATCGCGATTACTGCTTCGGTATTTCTCTCCCAGTTGATTTCTGTGGAACTAGCGGGATTTGATTTTGTTCTTGTCCATGGAGCCAAAGTTAATCGGGCAATAAGCGCAGGTGAAATTTGGCGTATTGTAACCCCCATTTTTATTCACGTTGGTGGGTTGCATTTTCTTGTTAATATGTATTCGCTATATGCCATCGGTCCCGCGGTTGAGCGCCTATTCAGTTCGCCACGTATGCTCTCTTTTTATCTTCTTTCAGGAATTACTGGCGTCGTCTTCAGCATGGCCTTCAGCCCACAGCCATCTGTCGGCGCATCAGGGGCGATCTTCGGCTTGCTTGGAGCTTTAGGTGCTTTTCTGTATCGCAACAGGGGCCACTTCGGCCGGGCCGGCCAAATCCAGCTGCGCCAGATAGTAATCGTTGCCGTGATCAATCTTGGCCTCGGCTTCTCGCAGCGGATTGACAATTGGGGACATTTGGGGGGCCTGATGATAGGCGTGCTGCTCACGTGGGTTGCAGGCCCCCAATTAGAGCGCGTCGAAGATCGGCCTCGGCTTGTCGACCAGCAGCCATGGAGCAAAGCCTGGCCAAAAATAATCCTCGTGGCGGGAATTATTGCCCTCCTTGCATTTGCGGCCACATTCAGCCCTTTTGTTCGTTAGCCAAATCCCCCCGGTGCATGCTCGAACTTCTACTACAATCTACTCCCAAATTCTATTTTCCATTAGAATGGCCTATCTCATTGCGCGAAGGATAAACAGAACTTGATGACGACCAGCAACGGAGCAGAAAAACTATTCGACATCACCTTTATCGGAGCCGGCCCCACCGGCTTGTTTGGTGCATTCTACGCCGGATTGAGGGAGATGTCGGCCAAAGTTATCGACGCCTTGCCGCAGGCAGGCGGACAGCTTACGGCGCTCTACCCAGAAAAGAAAATTTACGATTCTCCGGGATTTCCGGCGGTCTTATCCAAAGATTTGGTAACCAACTTGATGGAACAGGCGCAGCAATGGCCGCATGAGTTTTGTTTCGAAGAACGCGCGGCCGACCTACGCCGCGGTGAACCTCCCCCGGGCGTGGATGAAGATTCGTGCTGGGTGATCGAGACCAATCGCGGGCTGCACTACACACGCACCGTTGTCCTCTGCGCCGGAATCGGAGCCTTTCGGCCAATCAAGCTAAGGAATGAAAGTGTAGAAGCCTTTGAAAACAAAGGGATCCTTTATCTGATCCGCGATCTGCAGGCTTTCGAGGGCCAGCGCGTACTCATCATAGGGGGTGGTGATAGCGCGCTAGATTGGGCATTAGCATTGGAACCCATTGCCGAGAAAGTCACTCTGATCCACCGCCGTGAAGGTTTCCGGGCCCATGATTCTTCTGTAAATGCCGTCAAATCATCATCGGTGGACCTTCGGATCTTTTATGAGTTGAAAAATGTCGAGGGTTCCGAGAGCGTTGAAAGAGCCGTCATTTTCGACAATCGATCAAAAGAGGAAGAATCGATTAAAGTCGATGCCATCATCTTGGCCTTGGGTTTTAAAGCAGATTTGGGGCCCATTCGCAGCTGGAATTTGGAGACAATCGGCAGACGCTACGTCAAGGTTAATAGCAAAATGGAGACCAACCTGCATGGCGTTTTCGCTGCAGGCGATGTCGCGCTGCAAGAGGATCTTGATCCATTAAACTTGATTGTTGTCGGATTTGGTCAGGTTACCGTTGCGGTGAACTATGCCTACACGGTGGTCAAGCCGGGAGGCAAGGTGTTTCCCGGGCACTCGAGTGAAAAAATGGCCGATAAAGGGTAGCCACAGCATCCCTGCTCCACAACTTTTGAATGGCGGGCAATCGAATTTGCTTTCCTATTCGCGCCTGACGTTATTTCATCCCGTCATGCTGCGGAAACTAGTTATTCTCGATGCTCCTCCAAAGGTTTCTTTTTCCCGGATTCGCCAGCTTCGCTGTCGCCCTTAATCTCGTTTTGCAGCCTTCTTTTCCACGGCCAATAGAGAAGCAGGCCAAGAAAACAAAGGATCAACCCGGCCGACAATCCAAAGATCTGAAGGGGACCAAACGTAAGCTCCGGAATGGTGTCCGATCCGATACCGATAAAATCAGCAAGTGATGCTGCCGCAGCAACCACATAACCCGTGGCAACCAAACGTTCGCCTACTTCCGCCCGCAGGGAATTCGATCGTCCGTTGCGATGGATGCGAATCGAAGCGTATCCGCCGATCAAGACCAGCGCCAATCCGAAAAGCCATACACCAACCTGGATAAAACCGACGACCGGGCTCCGATCCAGGCCGATGAAATCAGGGTTGATGCCCAGGAGGAACAGAAACAATCCTACAAGCACCACTGTCAACCAAATTCTTATCCAAAATGCCTGAAAGCGGGTGAGTCTACGAGTTGGCATACGTTCAGTTCTCCGGAAGGCCGCGGCGCAAGAGGTTGATCCAGTTTGATCCAAGCACGGCCTCGACTTCGCTCAGCGAGTATCCTTTTACACGTAGTGCATCCCCAATTAACTGCAGGTCGGCAATACTTTCAATACCTGTCGGCGATTCCTCCAGGCCAAATCCACCATCGAAATCGGAGCCGATTCCAACATGCGCGGCGCTTCCAACCAGTTGACACATGTAATCGATTTGGTCGACCACATATTCAATACTCACCGCGCTGCGCGGCGTTCCTTCATGCCAATCAGCGATTAAAAACTTATTGTAAAGTACCACACCGATCACGCCACCGCGTTGGGCAAGTTCACGAATCACCAGGTCACTGAGATGGCGCTCAGGCCTCGAACTGCCATGGAGCAATGCGCCGGCATTGCTGTGTGATGCAATCACTACGCCGCCGTAGCCCTCCAGAGCCTGCAGTGTCGCTTCTTCCGTCATATGACTGATGTCGAGTATGAGATCCAGATCGGCCATAACTTCGAGCAATTTGCGCCCTTCATCGGTTAAGGGCCCTGGTTCATAGGTTCCACCCGAGTGCCGAGTACGGGACCATGCCAACCCCACGATTCTCAATCCACCCGCCGCCCATTCCTCCAATTCGGAAGGATCAACGATAGCATCACTTCCCTCCATCAGGAGCAGTAACCCCAGCTGACGTTTTTCAGCATCGCCTGTTACCCAACGCTCGAGGTGCGAATCGAGATCTGCAACGTTTGTTATTAATCTAAACTTGTCGGCATGCTCTTCTACCAGCCGATGGTAAATGTCCAACTGTGCCCGATAAACCTGATTCGCCTCTTGTGAATTCGCATAGGAATTTTGGACCTGGGGGTTCAAGCGATAACGAATCGGCGTGGCAAAAAGCGTGGCGAAGACAAGTGCCACCTGGCCTTCCAACCAGTCCGGCCAACCGAGCATCGTGTTTCCATTGTAGATGATCGTGGAGCCACCAGCTTCATGGGCACGCGTTTTCGATACCGAGCGCGTGTAGTCCCGACCGTAAGTCATCATGTTCCATGCAAGATCCTCGTGCGCGTCGACGATGATCATCTTGCGTCGTGTGCCTGCTTGAGCAGCCGCTTCCAAAAATCATCTCTTTCCCCAGGATGATAGGGGTTGTAGATCATGAGACGATCCGCGAGACCCGTATAACGCTCGAGGAGGGCCTGCGCTAGATCTTCCTCGCCCGCCACCACCGCGAAGGTTTCCAGCATTTCATCATTAATCAACTCTGTCATCTCGCCCCATTTTCCACGCCGTGATAGGTTACTCAGCTGATCGGCAACCTCTTCCCAGCCATGATGAGCCATGACAGAGCGATACGTCGGCGTCGAGGCATAAAACGCGATCTGCGCACGCGCGAAATCTTCTTCAACTTTATTGGTTGCAAACATGGCCGTGATAACCAGGCTCACATCGCTGCGCGCGCGCCCGCTTTGAGCTGCACCCTGTTCAATCGCGGGAACGATAATCTCGCGCAAATACTTTTCCGAATGATAGGGATGTGCGTGGAAACCATCGGCGACTTCACCCGCTAAGCGCGAGAGACCCGCATTTACACCCGCAAGGTAAATGGGGATATGCGGATGGTCGATCGCACCAGGGTTAAAAAAGGGAGACATTAATGTCAACTTGAAATACTCCCCTCGGAAGTTTAATCTCTCCCCGGTCTGCCATGTCGCCCAAAGCGCACGGATCCCGGCGATTAATTCCCTGAGCTTTTTAACGGGCGACGCTGGCCACTCGAGGCCAAAACGACGCTCTATATGCGCTTTCACCTGCGTCCCAAGCCCCAGGATAAAGCGGCCGCTGGAAGCCTGCGCTAGATCCCAGGCGGTGTATGCCAGGCTCGCGGGGCTGCGTGCAAAAGCAACTGCAATCGCGGTCCCAAAATCGAGCCTCTGACTGTGTTCGGCAACCAAGGCAAGCGGCATGAAGGGACTATGTAGGGTTTCCGAAGACCAGATAGCGTCAAATCCAATGCTCTCTGCATGACGAGTAAATTCGGGGATCTCGCGCAACGAAGTCGGTGGAATAATGCCATCAAATTGCATTGCGTTCTCTCCTTGCTCTGGCGCTCATATTGGAAACCGAGATCGCTTGAACGATATGAAGTTCAAATTAAGTAATCGTGACGTTAACAACATACCTGCAGGAAATTCCCACCACAGACGAGAAAGCACCCCTGCTTTTAGCTCCTGCCCCGTCGGTATTGTACTATCTCCCTCACTTGCAGCCGCAACATTTATCGCGGTTCCATCTACAGCGCAAGGGATTCTGGCCAGGCCAGCCTTGTGATATAGTCCATTTCGGGCAGGTTATGCAATAACGAGAACAAGCAGAGGAGGCCTTGGTGAATGACTTGATGGAGTCAATTCCCGAGCTTGAGGATGCCAGCCAGGTATGCCATTGGCTGGCGAGTTGGAAATGGTCTGAAGCAGCAGGTGGAAATTTTTCTATCCGCATCGATGAGCTGCCGGAAAATATTCAACATTTGTCAGGAAAAACGCCACGATCGCTGCCGCGTGCCGTTCCCGTTTTGGGGGGAACGTATTTGCTCCTGACTGGAAAAGGTGCCCGCGCACGTGAAATCGCCGCGCGCGTGGAAGAAGGGGTAGGACTGTATTGGATTCTTAAAGGTGGGGAGGAGTTTGTGTCATTATGGGGCAACGATGAACCCACCAGCGAACTACATGCCCACCTCGCTATCCACGAAATGCTGCGCCAGGTACGCCCCGGGCATCACGCCATCCTGCATAGCCATCCCACCAATCTGATCGCTTTAACACATATCCCGGAAATGCGCGATAGCTCACACCTTAGCGACCTGCTCCTGCGTATGCAATCCGAAGCGCGCATTCATCTACCCGCTGGGCTGGCGTACGTCCCTTTTGATCTTCCGGGATCCGACGCGCTTGGCGAGGCAACAGCCCAGGCCTTGCGCAAGACAAATGTGGCGCTGTGGCATATGCATGGCGCCATCGCCACGGGGGAGTCCATCTCGCAGGCACTGGACTATCTTGAGATTGTGGACAAGGCGGCGCAGATTTACTGGAGGCTGGTTTCCTCGGGGATCAAACCCAGCGGCATGACGGACGAACATCTCAGACAATCGCTCGAACACTTTGGATTGTGGGAGCAATACAATCAAGCGCGCTATTCAAAATGAAGGCATTAACTGAGTTAGGCTGCTGCTGCGCACGATCGAGTACGAAAACATAATTTTATTGTGGATTCTGATTAGGTTTTCCCGATTGCCGGATCAAAGCCTACTGCGCGCGGGAGAATTTTTTGGGGATGTTTCACAGGAAATTATCGTTGCGTGCACCTGTGGCGAGTTGGAAAACGATGATCTGCGAGGAAAGTTCTCCATCGGCCATCAGGATCTCTCGAGAGCCTGGGTAACCATAAACCTTTGCGCATAGAAATTTGCCCTCTACCCTATGCGCGCGCCGAGCTCCACCTCTCCATCAGGCTGGAGCAATTTCATCGAGCCGTCAGCGTTTACGGCAGCCAGAATCAGCACTTCCGAGCGATGCGTGGCGATCTGTTTCGGCGGAAAATTGGTGACCGCCACAATGAGACGACCCATTAATTCCTGGAGTTGATAAAGATTTCGAATAGCGACGGATGATTTCTTTACACCAATATTTTTTCCGAAATCGACATGTACCCAAAAGGATGGATTACGCGCTTCCGGAAATTCTTCCACCGAAATAATCTTGCCCACGCGCATTTCGACTGCATTAAATTCCTGCCAGCTAATGCGCTCCATATTCTGCTCCTCTGCGCTGGCCCATATCCACCATCACCCTGCCAACGGAGCGGCGTACGAACCCGCTTGGATCAACGCGCAGGTTAATCCAGGTTATGCGCTTCCACACTTGAGACTCATACGCCAGGAAACGGACTTCCCCTCTGCTCCCTGGGGACATCTCGACGAAGGGCTCGAAATTTGCTGGGCGATCGATGCGTTTTGCGATCTCCCCCGCCTTGCGCATCCAATTTTCGAAGCTGGCGCGTGAAAAAATCGGCTGCATGCTCAGCCAGTCATTTTCCTTCGCCTCGGATTTTGTAGCCCAAAGCTCTTTAATAAAGATCGCGTATTCAAATACGCCTATTACCGTCGAGGGGTAGGTCAGATGGCGATATAGGGTTTGGATTTCGATGGGGATCGCCTGTGCACTTTCGCGCATCCCAATCAGCTGATCACGCGCGATCGCCGCCAGGGTATTGGGAATTGCATCATCCTCCTTCGGTCGCGCATAGGGCCAAATCCAACGCGAGTTTGGTCCGCCCATCGGAAGGTAATCGAGCACATAACCTTCGGAGAGTTTTACATTGGGAAAAATTCGAATGAGCTGACGGAGGTCTTCAGGGCGATGATGCCGTGGCCAGGCCCTTCGCAATCGGCTCATGGAGGTAAACAATCGCTCGGCGAGTGCCCCTGGAAATTTCCGTTCTTGCTCGCGCTTCATCTTCTAGACCCCTGGGATGATTCTTGTGGGCTGCCGAGTTGCAACCACGCAAGAATGAAGTTAATCGATTGTCATCGGGACTTCCCCATCCATCCAGAAAAAAACCCCTGGGGCAGAACACCCCGGGGGTCTTGTAGGACTGGCCAAATTACCTATCGTACAATTTTCGATGGACGATGCTCAATTCCCGAACCTGTCTCTCGGCGTGATAGGAAGAACGCACGAGCGGTCCGCTCTCGACCCAGCGAAAACCAATCCCCATCCCATAGCTTTTAAGTTCAAGGAATTCATCGGGGTGATAGTAGCGGTCAATCGGTAGGTGATTTTTGGAAGGCTGCAGGTATTGGCCGATGGTCAGAATCTCGACCCCCCAGGTCCGCAAGTCTCGCATGGTCGATTTTACTTCTTGCACCGTCTCACCCAGGCCGAGCATGATGCCCGATTTGGTAAGTACTTCGGGGTCGAGTACCTTGGCATTGCGAAGCGTCGCCGCGGCCCACTCATAATGATCCTGCGGTTGAACTTTGCGGAAGAGGCGCGGCACTGTCTCGACATTGTGATTTAAAATTTCGGGTCGCGCATCCATTACGATTTTCAAAGCATCGATCGAGCCTTTGAAATCAGGGATTAGGACTTCAATCGAGCAGCCAGCGTGGATTATGCGAATACGCTTGATCACCATGGCGAAAATAGGCGCCCCCCCATCTTTGCGCTCATCACGGTTGACGCTGGTGATCACCGCATGACGCAGCCCCATCGATTTTATCGCTTGCGCGACGCGCTCCGGCTCAAGCCAATCGAGAGGCGAGGGGCGACCGGTTTTTATATCGCAGAAGCCACAAGAACGTGTGCACGTATCCCCCATCATCAGGAAGGTCGCCGTGCCCGACCCCCAACATTCGCCAATATTGGGACACATCGCTTCTTCGCAAACGGTGTGTAGATTTTTGGCGCGCATCATGCTGCGCAATTTTTCATACGTATCGCCCGAAGGCGCGCGCACCTTGATCCACTCCGGACGAC
Organism: Chloroflexota bacterium; assembly: GCA_022561215.1. GTDB lineage: Bacteria > Chloroflexota > Anaerolineae > Anaerolineales > E44-bin32 > JADFRQ01. The sequence goes on from JADFRQ010000016.1 coordinate 51,519, forward strand.
GTCCTGGGCTGGGCTTTCGTTCCTGAACTAAAGTTTCCTGTTCACGCATGATCACCTGCTTCGAAGGAGATTCTACACTATTCCATTGCTCAGCGAATGAACATTGCTACCGATCAGACAGCAAATTCGGACGCAAAATCGCGGTGTCACGTTCCAACAACTCTGCACTTGGAACTGTGTGCTATCCTGCTTGAGAAAATATCAACTGACAGGATAGGAAATTTTCTTGTGTGATGCAAATGAGAATTCTTTCATTTTTGCAAAAGGGCTGTGCTATTTAAACATTCTTTTTTGAATAGCGTACTTTACGGAGGAATATGCCGACTCGTTTCCAGAATATCTCATTTATTGGATAATATCCGGATAGTTATCCAGAGAATCATTAGTTAGGCGGCCAATAAGGTACATCTTTGGGCCCAGCATCCACATTGACACACATGGCACCCCGTGGTATCTTCATTGTAGATACTTAAGGAGGTCATTCGATGAAAACCAAAGTGCAGAAGTGGGGCAACAGCCTTGCGGTTCGCATTCCAAAGCCCTTTGCGGAAGAGCTCGGGCTTGAACCGCATACCCCCGTTGAGGTGACCGTGGAGGAGGGGAAGTTGGTTGTCTCACGGTCGCAACCCTCTTCGATGAGCCTGGAGCACCTCGTTAAGGGGATTACTCCGGACAATCTTCATCGAGAAGTCGATACGGGAACCGCAGTGGGGAATGAAGCGTGGTAAGGAAGAAGGTGTATGTTCCGGACCGGTCCCATGCTGTGTGGATATCGCTAAATCCCCAGGCTGGGCACGAGCAGGCAGGTCGTCGCCCAGCTGTTGTGTTATCCCCGCGAAGCTACAATGCCAAGGTCGGCTTGGCGCTCTTTTGTCCTATCACCAGCCAGGTCAAGGGCTATCCGTTTGAGGTGCGGATTCCCGAGGGCTTGGAGGTTGGCGGTGTGGTTCTGTCGGATCAGATCAAGAACCTTGATTGGCGGGCCAGGCGAGCAGAGTTCATTTGTGATCTACCAAGATCAACTATCGGGGAAGTGATCGCTAAAGCACGTGCCCTGCTCGATTGAGAGGGAGAAGGGGTGTTGGCCGCCGAACAACTCGCTGCATCTGACCGGGGATGCGAGCCGTTTTGATGTCGAGTAATCCTAACCCTGGCAGATGAGCTCGAGGCCGTTAGGCATCTCCAAGAACCAGTTCGACAGGTGACCGTACCCATGTTGATATCTTGGGATAGGAGAGTCTGAGCCCATGCTTGGAATGAAGGCTTACAGCCAGGATTACATCGACGCTTGCCGCGCGAGGGTCGATAATGACCTGCGTACTTACCAAAAGCAGGTAGGCAAGGCTCCATTCAAGGAATTCGAGGCTCGCTTCTTCAACGACCAAGTTCTTCTCCTGGACTACATGTTTGTGCACCGGCTCTCGGGTATCGAGGGTAAGGATGGCAATCCGTTGAACGAAGTTCGCGTCCTATGCAACTCGCTCTTGCTCAACCAAGGCAAGCTGCAGGTCGACAAGCTCACAGGGTGGCCGAGCTCTGCAGTCTCTTCGCTCACCCTTCCGCCGGAGAAGTCGTTGCTGGGGCTCGAGATGGGTGACGACATAAATCTGAGTGAAGACGACTTCGTGCGACTATCAAAGGCTTTCTTCGCGGAGATTGAGATGAAATATACGTGAGCCGCATCAAAGCGGGGTCTCCATGTCCTTGGCTTCAACAGAATCTTGGCGATGCATAACAACTTCCATGAGAAGGCATAAATTGTCAAGGGTCGACGTGGCGACCATTCTCTCTTGTCCGCACTAGCCCACATCCATTCGTCTCACTTCCATCCGCACTCTAAGTGGGCTCATTTCATAAGCCCGGTGCCCATTGGTGTTCGTTCCAGTGGTGTGCGGCGATGAGATAAAACCTCATCGCCTGGGAGAATGGAGTAACCATTCTCCATGTAAATAACCGGAAGAATTGGCCTGTCATCTGCAACTTCAGTTGTTAGCTTAGCCTGTGCAGAGCACAGGCGTCGCCCGAACAAGACGTAGACTAGATAATGTTGAGCGTGATCGCTCGGTCTATTCCTGGATCATGTCGATGAATTTCTCCTCTTGCGAATAGTTTTCCATCACGAATTCAAACAACTGCCAAAAGGGCTGGCACAGCTTCATTGCTCTGCGCATGGTGATAAACCTCGCCGTTTTTCCAGAGATGGTGAAGCAGCACGGCCAGCTTTCTGGCCACCGCAACGACGGCGCGCTTTTTGGCGTTTCTGCAACCGCGCTCGGCGAGCCGCAGTCCCCACCTGCGCAAGTCGCAGTCCGGTCCGAAGGGCCCGAGGATGTACTGGGCAGATGAGACGAGCAAGCGGCGCAGGAAGGTGTTCGTGATGCGCAGCTGGGGATCGCGATCTCCGGATTGATCTCGCTTGGGGACCAGACCGATCGCGGGTCCGTGTCTTGAGGAAGCGCTGCGGATCCTCCAGGGTGAGGGTATAAGGTAAGTGGTCCCACGCCGCTGACATTGCGCAGCAGTTTCGTTTCCGGGTACTTGCTCTCGCAGAGAGCTTCGATCTGTCGATCATAGGTGCGGATCTGCCGGGAGAGAGAAGCGATGGTATCGAGAATGGGGATCAGAGCCGGCTGCAGCGGTTCAGGGATAGCGGAGGCAACTTTTTTAGCGAAGGTATTGGCGGAGCAGGATGGCGGCTCAAGGGCAAAAGCCTTGAGCTTGGCAGGAATATGGCAAGCTTCGCATGCATGGTATTCTGCAGGCATCAGGGAATAATGCGAGAGCGATCACGCGATCGTAATACGGACAGGTCGGCTTGCGCCTGGGGTGAGCGATGGTGAATAGGGGAGAGCAAGCTAGGATCCAGACGGGCCAGGCGCGCGAGGATGGGCGCGGTCCCCTTTACGAGGGTTGTCGTAAATGGCTCGCAGCTTGCGGGCATTGGCAACAATAACCTCGTGCCCTAATTCACGGAGAAGATGGCTAACCCAGCGGGATTGTGCTCCGACTTCCATGGCAACCCTGCACGGAGAAAGGCTGGAGAACTTTCTCTGGAAGGCGGATTTACTTGTGGGCAAACGGGTTTCTTCAATCACTTCACCATCCTGATCGAGGATTATGATGTAGGAGAATCTGTCCCCTAGGTCCAGTCCGATAAAAATAGTGCTATTCTTATGGGTATCTCCTTTTTTGGCAGCTGCGAAAGTAGACTGCGCGTATTTGGTGAGCTCATAATACGGTATCACGTGAGGGAGGTGCCGGCCTTCTCATCCCAATCTCGCTGGAGCGGACCGGGGATGCTGCGCCGAATGCAGGAGAGAATTCAATTTGGGGCTGCAACAAGAGCGTGTGAGGGAGCGATCCCCGGCCGCTCAGCTCGCAGCCGTTAGGCAGCGGAATTGGCTCGACGATATGCTGGAAAGATCTCCTCTGTAGCATTCAATCCCACGTTCATCATCGACAAATCTGACCCAGAGTTGAAAAAAAGGTGGCCATCCGGTTTCACGGGTTTCTTCTGGAGGATATTGACGATACTCGGCTCAAAGCCACCTGTGGTCGCGGGTGAGCCAATTGCAAATCTGATGCTTTTGCATGGAGATCGTGGTGCACTCAATGGCGCCTTGTTCAAACTGGATAAGCGCGTTGAAAAGCCCGACAAGGCAATGAAGGACGAGGTATGGGGAAAGAGGTTGTGGGATGAGTTGGTTCTAAAAACAGGACTAACGCCGGCTGGAGAGAAGGAGCAGGCTAACAACTCGCTGGGTGTGCCCTGAAAAGCTGCCGCCTGCTAGCCGATACAGGTTCGGTCGTGGTAACTGCCAGGAGGCCACGTAGCAGGCACCGAGTGCGTCCGGGTGCTGGTCAGAATAGCCAGAGATGATTGATCAAGACACCAAATCGCCATAAGGCTGAGGCCAAGCTCAACCGAATTTTGTAAAGCGGTGGCTTTGCCGAATTATCGTGCGCCAAATGATGGTGCCGCATAACATCTCCTCTGGCGGCTACCTGCTTATAATGAACCTGCGGCCAGCCCTTCGGATAGGTATGAAGCATGGTTCGCGATCTTGTCGCGACATAGAGGATGATATGCCTGAAGGAGCAGTATTTGCGTCTGATTTCTTGAGTAATATAGGAATATTCTTTTTGGGGGTTGGAGTGCTTTGGTTTGTTTCGGTTTACAAAGACAATCAACAGTAGTATCGCCAGCTCGCCGCATGATTTCGGCTGTCTCTTGCGAAAATTCGTAGAGGAGCTTTCAATCGTCGACTGAGCTAAAGACGTCCCAGGTTTCTATAAACGGAACGCAGAGCGGGGGCGGCGTCTCCTCGCAAAAAATCGATAACTCATAAATAGTAGCGACGCCCCAAGCGTTCAAAGCCTCAATCCGCACCTATAAGTAAAAGCCCAGAGCAGAAACGTTATTGGAAGTGGTGCTCCTCGCTGGAGAGCTGTGTCTGTCTTTTTGAGGCACCGAGCTTCAGACCGAGGAGCCGAGTGTCAGAAGGATTTCAATCTCGTTTCTGGCACGGTCGCAGGGCTTTGGGTTAAGAGGTGGATTGGAGGCAATAAATAGAACGAAGTTCCACTCCCGGATTGCGAGATTGAGCCCTAAATTCGCAGGTATCAAATGACCTGTGAGCCCCAAAATCGCGCGCGGACGCACTTTTGTCTTCTAACTATGATTAGATAACGTCTTTTTCGTCCAGATAGATTCTCAAGGCTGCCTAGTTTGAGAAATTCAAGGTTGGCTCAGCTTGTAGCTAGCTGTTAATCCCGAGCAGGAGTTCTTAGTGAGGAACTGCGGCTCGCCTTTTTTTGATCAATCTGGCGCAACCTCAGATCCATTGGTGATCAATGGACCAATACCGAGCATAATCAGTTGTTGGAACATCTCGTTCATCTCTTCTGGAGGATAGGGCATTTCGTTGTCCAGCCACCACGTCAGCAAGGTTAGCAGAGAACCGGCCAGGTGGGTGGTAAGAATCTCCATAGGGACACCCAGCCGTTTTCCCGCGCGTTCTTCCTGCTCAAAATAGGCGCGTGCATGGGCTATCAAACCATCCCGGATCGCCTTGACAACAATTTCAATCGCCCGCCCGCCAAGCA
>JADFRQ010000062.1 GCA_022561215.1 Chloroflexota bacterium
ACTGAAAATGTAACGGTATATTATGGGAAATTTGCAGGAGGAAAGGGGACTCAGATCTTTATCCCTAAGGAAATTGCACCAGAAATTGGTTCAATAGTAAGGAAGGTCGCGGCATGGACCCTTCAATAGGTTCTATTGTTGAAGAGTTAAATGAACTTCAATTGCTGCTCTCAAAAACTAGGGATCCAGAGGATCAATCGATAAAACCTCGAAGAGCTTGGGCTACAGAAACACTCCAGCGAATTAGAGCTCTAGATACAGAGTCTAAAGCCATGGAATTGCTTCGAGATATTCAAAAGGCTCTCCGAGGAGGCATGGGGTCATTTTTGGATATCCATCTCTTCAAGGGGAATGACTCTGATCTTTCAGAACAAGAGATGAATACACGGTTCGATATACTTGTTAACAGAATATATGACGAAACAATTGCTATTTTAAATAAGTAAAAGCGGCACCTACAAAGACGAATCTCGAATACCGATCTGGTACACCTCGATAAGCGAAGGGCAGGTTTCCATACCTGCCCAATTTTTTTACAGTCGCCAAGTTGAACTACAAGTCCAATCTCTTTTTAAATTCCATCATTGTTCCGGCGTGTTATGCCCCTACTGCTTTTTCAAGATCGCTTAATGTACCTTAAGGTATCCCTCAGTCGATTTCGGCTTCACAGGTGAACACGGCAATATTGCCGGTCTAGTCTATCTCCGCGCACGCTTCTACGATCCGAGCACCGGCCGCTTCCTGACGAAAGATCCATTCCCGGGATACCCATCCCTGCCTTCAACATTGCACACTTATACCTATGCAATGAACAACCCTGCGAATCTGGTCGATCCGAGTGGGCAAAATCCCCTCATGGCAGGTCTCGCACAATTTGTGAGGTATCCATCTAAGCATTTGCACATCGTGAAGAGTACCCGCCGATTCCTGCGAATTTCGTCACTGCTCACAGTTATTGGAGATAACAATTGATCCTTTACCAACTTCATCCGGACGAAAATATGAAATATCTTCCAGTAATGGGTACGATGTATTAAAGATTTCATTAAAAATTAATCGGAATGAGTTCACTGGCGAGATTGATGGATAGAAAGATTCATTCGGTTCCGCGCTGTAATATGCATACAAAATTGGCATGCGCGTTACCGGATTATCACCAGGGGCCCCATGATCTCCTTGAAGAAGGATAATTGGGGGTGTCGCAGAATTTTTTATTATTGTTTCCAAGGCGGGGAGAATCCTGCTATTGAGAAATGCAATCTGATCGCTGTAGCCTGGTTTTGATGTAAGCGCTTCAGGGTCTGGGACAAATTCCCCGGAAGGGGTAAAAATAAATGGTTCGTGTGGGCTAATAATATGAACCATCACAAATTTCGGGCTATCATACAGGGGCAAGTTTTTCATCTCTTCTAAAATGAAATTAATTCCTTCATAGTGATAAAAAAATTGTGTTATTTCTATATCCAAAGAAGAATCATGTGTCAATCTGGACGTCTGTTGAATCAAAAAAGTCGCGAAGGTAGTATTAATAAACGCGGCTTCAAACTCATTTACTCGTCCCAGAAAAGATGACCCGCTGCCGCTATTTTTTTCCTGCCTAATAAGTATGTCTGCACCTAAAGTTGGATTTAATGCAAAACCACTGTCAAAGGCCATAATCGAATAACCAGCCTCGCTTAGATTTTGTATTACCGTACTATTTTTCCAAGGGGGAAGAGCGGCAACAAATTGGTATCTTTCTTCAATGTAATCCAAATTTAAGGATGAGGTAAGCGAAAGCCTGGTATTGGCGTAATTACTCTGGCTGCATGAGGCTACATAAAATCCCAGTGTTCGCAACCCATCGATGAATTTTGAATTGTCATAATCGTAATGGTTCCTGAGGATATCCTCGCGGGTATAGGCATCCAATATTATCCAATAAATGTCGGGCAATTGCTTGTTGGTTGCTTCATATACTTGGATGGAAGTTTCCTCTGTATCCCTTGGAAGTATGACGTAAAGCTCTGCAACTACAATTTGATAGAGCGGAATGATTAGTGCAATAAGTGCAGTGATGTTGAGGAAGTAAGAAATACGTGTGGAGAAATGCCGCTTTTTTTTTATGATCCATAATCCAGCGAGGGCAAGTCCAAGCCAAACCAACGCGGGAATGCCCTTAGAAAGTAGACGTGTGCCAATTTCTCCTCCATTTGCCAGTAGATAGTTGGTCGCATGTCCGTAAGAGAAGAACAGCAATATAGTTAATGAAGCAAAAATACTTGCCTGATGAACATTCCACTTCCCCTTTTTCGAAGCCCAAAAAAAGAAAACGCCTAAAACAAACGAAAAGAGCAGGGGACGAATTGCCGAAGTTATAGAAACATGGATTTGATTATGGGCAAGAAATGCAATTACTGGGTATATGGAGAAAATATACGGATGAAAACTACTAAATTGTCGGCGCATCGAAATTCTCTATTTTTATCAGAAGTGGGAAATTGGGGTTCGTAGAAAATTTACCACCCAATTAAAGGCAATTATAAGCCAGATCATCAGCCAATTAGTTACTGAATAGCTTCTAGAAAACAATATTGGACTCAACTGCCAAGGGCAGTAACTGCAGATTGATTAGAGGATTCTTGATTTGGTGATTTTAATCCAAGTAATATCCGGGGCGTTTGGCGCGTCGGGGCACGACATCCCGTCATCATCCTCGATCGCTTAATTTACCCCGAGTAATCCCTCGATCGTTTTCGCTTCACCGGTGGCCACGATCACATTGCCGGCCTGGTTTTCCTGCGCGCACGCTTCTACAATCCGAATGTGGGGCGCTTCCTGACGAAGGATCCCTTCCACGCGTTCCCATCTTTACCCTCGATGCTGCATCCTTATACATACGCTCTGAACAATCCCGTCAATCTGGTCGATCCTAGCGGACACAATCCCCTCTTGGTTGCAATGGGGCTCGGTGGCCTGATTGGAAGAGATAGGAGACGTGATCCTCCACTCGCTAGCCACGCGCTTGCTAATCCTTGACAAAGCCTCGGCGACATGCTCACTTCTGGTGAGTTTTGGCGTGATGTCGGGGTCGTCGCATTAAGCGGTGCCCTGGCGGGGCTTGTTGGCGCGCTTATACCCCAACTTCTGGTCGCCGCGGGACTCAACCTCCAGGCCGGTATCGCTGTTGTAATCTTCGGCGGGGCACTAACGGGCGCGGTCGTATCTGGAACCGTGACCAATCTTCTCACCGGCCAGGCATGGCATACGGGGCTCGTTGGGGCTGTGCTAACCGGCGCTGTCATCGGTGGCGATCGCTGGCGGTGCGGGATACATGGTCCAGATGGAGGCTGCTAAACGATGCCTGGCTATCTAACGTCTGTTCAATACAGCCTGATGCGCTTGGTTGGGCGATAATCTTTCTGTCCACGATTGCGTCAAAGTTCTTTGCTGATCGTGGATTTGTGTACCTTGATCAGGCGTGCAATTTCCGATTATTTATGCACTGCTTTCAAAAGTGTGTAACTCTGGTATCTTTGTTCTCAGGTAAGCTGCGTGTAGATTCGCATCAACGCTTCATTAACTTTGGTCGCTCTAAGAAGCATAGGTGTTACTGCAGCTTACATCTTACTCCGACCATCAAAGTTACACATGTGAGTTGGATCTACGAATTATTTTACGGGGAAATTTCATGTAATATTCGAGTGAGATTACTTCCTTTTATTCATAATAGGGGCGCGATATCCGACATTTTTCGTGAATGTTGAGCATAGCGGGGCAATTAGCGCTCTTATTTCAGAATATCTTGCACTGCTTACTACATGGATTATTTCGTGAGAACCACTCGTTGGGCAGTGAAGCAAGACAAGGGATAATTGTTGACAAAAGTACAAGAAGTCGGCAATCAAGACACAAATCTACTCAGCGTAGTTGGGTTCCTGTTATTTTTTTGGCTTATGCTTTCAGTGGGATCCTACTTCTTGGTAATTGCCCCGGGGGGACAACGGTTCGACCTGTTCCCTCGGTGGGTGGGAGCGCGAGCCGTATTAAGAGGAGAAACCCCATATTCGGATGAAATCACCTGGCAGATCCAGGAAGGAATGTTTGGTCGGCGTCTAGAACCAGGAGAAGATCAGCAACGATTTTCGTATTCCGCCACAATTACATGGTCTTTGTTGCCATTTTGGATTTTACCCTTCCCGTGGGCAGCAAGTCTATGGTCTGGGCTTCAGCTCCTTCTCTTGCTGGTCTTGCCAATATGGGTTGCTTCCATTCTCGGATGGCAGTTGCGTGCGACTCAGCTAGTCCTGTTACTCATCTTTTCGATTATTCTATTTCGATATCCGATCAATTCTTATCTGATTGGTCAGTTCATTCCCTTTTGCTTGGGATGTCTGGTTGCTGGATGGTGGGGAATCGTTCGTGGTCACTGGATCGCCGCGAGTTTGGCTCTGGTATTGGCGATGATTAGACCAGAGGTTGTCATGATTCCTCTTCTCGCCATGCTAGCTGTGGCATGGGAAAAAGGAGACCGGCGAATAATCTTCGCTTGGCTAACAGCAATGTTCGGCCTTTGGTTTCTAACGCGTGCATGGATGGGACCCTGGGTGTCCGACTATATCAGGGGAATACTGGCTTATCAGGCCTATTCCTCGCCTATCTGGCCACCGGGCCTATTGAAACAAACGTGGTTGGCTTTGCTAATTGTGATCGTGGTTGTGGCATGGATTGTTTGGATGTGGAGGGAATCGCGATCCTTGGACACTGCAGAACGTCTCGGGTGGGTGTTTTCAGTTGCTACGTTGACGTCCTTGATCCTGCTCCCTCAGACACGTAACTACACTCTAATCATGGCGCTTGTGCCTGCTTGGGTCATTCTATGGGATTCGAGGCGCAGGTATGCATATTGGATCCCGGTGCTGGCTGTCTTAGCTTCTCCATGGATATTCCTCTTCGTTGACGGCATTCCGTCCACATTGGAGCATTTGCTGATCCCAGTGTTTCTGGCAATATTGCTTGCTTTGCGGTGGCATTTGCGCAGGAGAATTACGACCAGTGCCAGATTCGCGGAGTTGCCAGCGACTGCAGATTGACCGCTGCTCAACAATTCGCCACGCCGTGTAAAGAGTGAGTGTAATCGCAGGACTTTCTCAACCTCACGGGTTGATACGATCTCGCTATAGCAAAAAATGGGGGAAGTGTAAGGGAAAAAAAGAAGCCCTGCTCATACCAGGGCAAGGAACATCTTTGAAACCCCCAAGATCTTGGCTGCTCTCTTGATATTGGTTGCTCGAACCGCCAAGCTTATCTCCGCTCCCACATTTGGTAACCCTTTCATCAGGAAATACACTTGGTCCATGTGGCCTTTGATGATGCCCAAAGGATGCTTTGCTTTTGTCTCACGCAACTTTACCTTCTCGGATACATCCTGGGTGCGGGTTTGCATTTCCTCTAGCGCACATCTTCATAAACTCAGCGGGTGATGCATCGACAGTCTTTGTTGCGAATACACGCGTGCTTGAGAGCATGCCCTCTGATGCAGGTGTAGCATAGCGCATTTGCGCCCGCTTCTACGAATCCGGTTAAAAAGGTTCTTCACCAAAGCCCCGACCCGGAGATGCACAACCCCCGGCAGTTAATGCTGAGACTCAATTTCCTGGGAATAATATTCCATTGGATCGAGTCGAATTACACCTTCGATGGAATCGAAATGCATATCTGTTGTTAGAATCTTGGTTATGCTGTGATTTTTCATCACTGCCGCATGTATGCAATCCCGTGGCGGGATTCCTTTTGGCCCAACGATTGAAAACAATTCAATCGCATGATGTGAATCATCAGGTGTTACGGAATAAATTGTCGGGATGATAGCAAGTAGATTTCTTGCTATTCTGGCACCAACATTCCATTGACGTATGGCTCCGTAACGATAAAGTACTTCTTGAATTATCTCAGTGTCAATGCCTGCGTTGAGGCGCCCTTCAACAACTTCTTCCATGATCCACGTGCATGGGATCTTTAACTCATGCTCGATGCCTGCGGCATACGTTGGGATATTGACATCAAGGAATACCAATTCCATACTTATTCCTCAAGAGATCCCTTGATTATTTCCGCCTCCATGGTCTCCCAATCGGCAACAGGGGCTTCGATACTCAGCAGGTCTTGCAGCGCAGCTCGCCGTCGCTCAAGCGCAGCGCCTCCAAAATAAACCGAATCAATAGCATCACGTACGAGCTCGCTGACTGGTCGATGTTGTTGTTTCGCTAATTTTAGAAGAGCGCGATATTGCTCTTCCGTCAGAACTGCCTGAATGCGCTTTGTGTATATGGCCATGATCAGCTCCATAGTATGTTACTACCATACTACTATCATAGTATAAAATTTTACGGCTTGCAATAAATGCCCTTGTTTTCTTCCGTTATCTCTGAGCACAAGGACAGTTTGAAACTTGCACGCTGCCAACTATTCGTTACGCTCTTGTGATTGAATTTCTTGTTTGCGTGGCATCCCCGCTCTGCGTTTTAACGGCACTCGAAAATCCCCTTCACCCTAGACCATTCAATCTCCAGGTTATGTTTTCCCTTTTCCCTCCCAACTCCAATCCCCCATCCCGGGACCTTTTTATGGACTTTTATCGTCCTAATAGTGAGAAAAGCATACAATGGACAGCATGAGGAGAGATTGTAATGAATAAAAAAACTTGGATAGGTTCATCGTTAACACTTGCTTTGGGCATGCTCGTACTTTTGGCGATGCCCGGAGACGCGTTGGCCTGCGGCGGTTTTTTCTGCCAGAACTCACCGATCGACCAAAACGCCGAACGCATCATCTTCACCCAGAATAAGGACGGAACCATCTCGGCCTACATTCAGATCCAGTACACCGGCTCGGCGCCGGATTTTTCCTGGATCTTGCCGCTGCCCTCGCCGATCGAAGCCGAGGACATCGAGGTACCCGATGACGCCATGGCGGCCTTCTTCGAATTAGAGGCGGCTACGAGCCCAGTATTTATCCCTCCTGCATTTCCGGAGTGTGCGATGCGGCGGCTGGCTCCTATGGCGATGGATGCTGCGGTTGAAGGTGAGGTTCAAATTTTTGCGACTGGCGAGGTCGGCCCCTACGGGTTTGACGTGATCGGGTCCGAAGATCCTGATGCCCTTATCAGCTGGCTACGCGAAAATAATTACCGCGTAACGGAAGAGATGGAACCGCTGATCAACGTCTATGTCGAAGAGCACTTCGTCTTCCTGGCGATGCGGCTTCTGCCAGATGAAGATGCAAGCGCTGTGCAGCCGGTCAAGATCACCTATGAAGCGGAGCAGCCGATGATCCCCCTGCGTTTAACGGCGGTGGCCGCCACCCCAGATATGGCCGTAATCGTCTGGATCTACGCCGATAAACAGGCCGTACCCGCCAATTATGCACAGATGGAAATCGCCGATGAGGATCTCACCTTCTTCTCCTTCGGCGGCTCCAATTACCGTCAGTTGATGGGCGAACTGGCGGACGAATATGGCGGCCAGGCCTTTATTACTGAATACGCCGCGCCTACGCGCGAGCTCACCGTCGTGCACCCCTTGCTGCAATCATTGGCGAGCCACTATGCCTATGTAACTCGCCTCAACACCGTGATCTCACCCGAAGAGATGACCGTTGACCCGGTCTTCGAATACGATCCGCAAGCAAAGGACGTCTCCAATGTCCACGATCTGTCGAACATGACCGGCCTCTTCGACTGCGAGCGCAATCCCACAATTGACCTGCCGATCTTCGGTGAGATTGAGCTCCCTGGAATATTTACCGGAGGCGATGACGTATCGACTCCAGGAAACCAAGGTCTCACCAGAAGCATATCGCTAAACGCTGTGCTGGTTATCGCGATGATCTGCGGCACCCTGTCGCTCGGAATCGTTGCACTGCTCGTCGTGGGAATTGCAATTGTGAGAAGGCCCAGGGATAAAAACGACGGATAAAGTCAACTATTAGACCATGCGATTGGCAGCTTCCTCGAATTGTGGACGGTTGCCAATCGCATTTTTTTATGGCATGCACCCTTTGGGCAACAATGCCGGACGGCTGACGAGGAATCTCCCTAACGTCAACCTTCTCAAAAACCAAGATGGTGGCGCTATAGAGTCGCGACAATTTTTATGCACCCGCGCATGCCAAGCAGCATCACCCTCGACGCCACCAGCTAATTCAGGCAGAGGACGCAAAGGTCAAACCCCGACGAGCAGCGCAAGGAGAATGGCAACCAGAATATAGAAGGGCATCAGCCTGCGAACCCCGGCGACCCAGTTCGGTATGGTTTCGGGTGGAGGGGCTTGCGGCTTTTCGCTCATCAGCGGTTACCTCCGTTATCGAGAAAACTTTCAAGTGTTTTTTGGAAGCTGTCACAGCAGGCAGGTCGTTCAGGAATGCGCCTTCCCGGGTCAACGTACCTGGAGGCTCAATTATTGCCAAATTTTATGTCAAGCTCAATTGCTTTGCATGCAGGATAAAATTTTGCGCCTAAATCGGAACCCCAGGATTAAGTCAAGCACCTCGAGGATTAAAAGCTTCCCATTGGACTCCTTTTCAGGGAAACATTGATTACAATAACGGATTACGAAAATCAGAAACTGAGGGGTAGATTCACAATGCTACCTGGAAATTCAACGCGCGGCGAAAATATCTTTGCAAACGCAGGCTTTCCGCCGAATCTGGTTAATCAACTCAGGAGATGGGTTTCAGCCTTTGCCTCGCCCTTTCCGCCCTCGACAACCGATTCCAGGATCCTAGGTGTGGACATCAGTCAATTTAACGGGGTGATGAACTTCGAGAAGCTGGCGGCTTATAAGCCTCCGAAGATTGAATTTATCCTCGTCCGCTCCGGTCAATCGAGCAGCGCGGGTTTCGATGACACACAATTCTTGCGCAATTGGCAGAAAGCGAAAAGTTTTAACATCCCGCGCTCTACCTACTATGTACTCTATCCAAGTGTGGACGTCGAACCACAGGTAACGCACTTCCTCAGCTTGATGGAAGAAGCTGGCGACCTTGGTGAGGGCCCCTTCTGGCTGGACGTCGAGCTTCATCAAGGACAATCCAAGAAGCGCGTTACTGACGCAACATTTGAATGGCTAACGCTCGTCACGGAGAGAACAGGGCACCGCGCTGGAATCTATACCGGTAAATGGTTCACAGACCAGTTTATGGAACCTCGCGATTGGTGGCCGGAAACCGATTGGTGGCTGGCTACCTGGCTGCAATCAAGAGAACATCCCGGCCCTCCCCGTTTGCCGCAAACAGTTCCGCTGAGTGCTTGTAAGATCCATCAGACCACTTCCTTTGGCGATGGAAAGTTAGTGGGCGCAGAAAGCGCCCAAATTGACTTCAACCGCTGGATGGGCACGCGTGAGGAGTTTATTGCCTATTTCAATGTCGAAGAACCCCCGCCGCCGCCTCCACCTCCACAAGATCTAGAAAAACGCGTCGCCGCCAACGAAGCCGCCATCGCCGATCTTACGCGCCGGGTTGAAAAGCTTGAGCAAGGGGAGGGAACCCAGGCTGCTGAGGCCAGTGAATAATGTTGTCCTTCCAGCAGCGCATATGTCCTGGCTGCGCATAAGCCGCTTAATTATTGACATTCCAAACTTATCTCCTATAGTAAATTCTTAGGTCCGGTTCGTTGAGGATCGACCATGAAGCATGAACTTGTTTTTCACCAGCCAATCCGTGTGCTCTCATTGGCTGGTTTCCTTTTTCTGATCACACTTTTACCCTTATCCAGCTTGCTCACCCTGCATGCGGACGCCTCCGAAAGCGCAACTGCCACCCCAAATCAGACCACCAGCGCCTCGGCCCCAGCCGAAACTGCAGTACCTGGCCAAAACAAAGAAATCGGCACGCCTGCCCTTTCCGGGACGAGTGCTGTTGAAATCACGCCTTCGCTCATGCCATCCGAAACACAAGAAATCTTGATCTCCGAGACAGCGTCAGCCCTAATAGCGACCACCACATCGACTTTGTCGCCTGCAACCAGCACAACGCCTACTCCAACGGAACCAATGATCAGCCCCTCAAGCACTGCGAGCCAGCCGCCTTCTGCAGGTACTGCCCTCCAGGAGACTGCCACTCCCGCGACTCTCCTACCCACGGCCTCGGCCTCCCTCAGCGCGACTGTCTCGCCTTCACCCAGCCCGACCGAAACGGCGACGTCGACACCATACGCAACATCTACAGGAACTCCGCCTCCGGCAACTACGCCTTATCCCCTGCAATCGGTCCTGATCAACGAAATTGCCTGGGCGGGAACCATTGCCTCGGCAAATGATGAGTGGATTGAATTGTTCAATAACTTCTCAAAACCGATCAACCTGAGCGGGTGGATCCTCACCGATGGCGGGGATATCAATATTGCGTTGACGGGCACAATTCCTGCGAAGAGTTTCTTTTTGCTTGAAAGAACGGATGATTCAACCATTGCCAATATTTCGGCCAATATGATTTACACCGGCAACCTGAAGAACAGTGGAGAGACTCTACGTTTGCATGATCCTACAGGAGCATTGATCGACAGCGCCAACGCGGGCGGCGGCTCTTGGCCAGCGGGTGATTCCTCCACTCGCGGCAGCATGGAGCGGCGCGGAACCGGCGAGCATTGGACCACATTCAGCGGGTCAGGCGGAAATGGTCAGGATGCCGCCGGGAATGCAATCCAGGGAACCCCTGGTCAGCCGAATTCGCCACTTTCTCCTCCACCTTCTCCGAGCCCTGAAGCTTCAAAAACCCCCACACAAACGCCTGCTTCCCCTCCCACTTTTCCTCCTTTGACTGTGATGATCAACGAAGTTGCCTGGGCGTGCACGATCGCCTCCGCCAGCGATGAATGGATCGAGCTGTACAACCCGGGGACCAACTCCCTATCCCTCGACGGATGGACCCTTTCCGATGGCGGCGATATAAATATCGCACTCCGAGGCAAGATTAACGCACAGGGCTATTTCCTCCTCGAACGCACGGATGACAGCGCTGTGGCGAATATTTCCGCAGATTACGTCTACAGTGGAGTGCTGAACAACAGCGGCGAGACGTTGTGGCTTAGAGATCCATCCGGAGCGCTGGTCGACAGTGCAAATAGCTTTGGAAGCGCATGGCCCGCCGGCTCCTCTTCCACAAAAGCCAGCATGGAACGCGAGGGAGGAGCCGACCTCGCCGGAAATTGGGAGACCTTTACCGGATATTTCGGTACTGGTAACGACGCCGCTGGTAATCCCATCAAAGGGACGCCCCGCAATCGCAATTCGCTTCTTTTTCCGACGCCGGCTCCGACGTGGGTACCGGGTGCGATCCGCATCAACGAGGTGCTCATAAGGCCGCATTTCGACTGGGAGGGAAAAGGAGGCGTCGATACAGGCGATGAATATATTGAGATTATCAACATTGGACCAGGAAAGGTATTTCTCAAAGGGTGGTATCTGGATGATATCGCCGATGGAGGATCACGCCCGTACAAGATCAAAGGCGTGACATTGAAACCGGGCAGCATGGTTGCCTTCTTCAAGACCGAAACCCACATCACGCTCAATGACAGTGGCGACACGGTTCGTTTATTGGCGCCCAATGGGCGTGTGGTCGACGAGATCTCCTACCTGAAAGTGCGCGCACGTAATCTTTCCTACGGCCGGCTACCGGATGGCTCCGGTCACCTCGCCTATGGCCTCTGGCCCACACCCGGCGAATCCAACCTGCTTTTTGTCGAGCCCTTTATTCCCACAACGGGCCTGCCAATTGCCTGCCCCGAATCGGGCGTCACGCGGATTTATCTCATGCGCCACGCGCGCCATCCGGCGCAGGAGCGTTGGCTAAAAGCCCTTGGGTTTGGGATATGTGAGTAAGTTGCTGAAAAAAAATTTAACGTTTGGAGGTGAAATTTTGCTGCGAGATTGATCTGTCGCGGTTTTCAAGTTTAGTCCAGAATCCCGATGTCAAGTGATCATCAAGCTATGGAAATAAGATGGGGAATAAGTGTTCTTCTTCATCCAACTTATTCAGCGAACACATCAATCTCTCTCCATGCTACCTAAGATGACGCCTTCTAGCAAACAGAGCATGAAGGCCATTGGCTTATTCCCCATTTATTAAACATCCTCATTCAATCATGACAATTATTTTTCAAAAATACATCTTCAAAGAATGAAAAGGCTAACCCGCATTTGAAACCACATGAGCTATACAACGGTCTCGAGGCTCATGGGTGAACGTGAAGCGTTCACCTTAACTAATTGGCCTTCGGCCAACTAGTAGTCGCAAGACAAAGAACGGCTTCGCCGTTCTTTAAGCTGATCCTATCAGCCATCGTCTTGCTTAAGGTAGAATGCCCAAGCGACTTTAGTCGCCGGCATTCCCGCTAAACTAACTGGCTCCACCAGTTAGTCCAGATGTAGCGATTTGTTAGAGGGCATCCTGGATATCAATGAGGTTTCGCGAATACACGGACCTCCCTCTCAAGCCGATCTGCAAATGCATCTTCCTCAACATCCAGATCGTACTGCGCCTGCAACCCCAACCATAATTCAGGCGAGGTATCAAAGTATCTCGCAAGCCTCAAGGCCGTATTTGCGGTTACCCTCCTTTTACCCAGGACAATCTCATTGATGCGACGGGCATCAACGCCAATATCCAGGGCCAATCGATGTTGACTTAGACCCAATGGCTTCAGGAATTCTTCTGATAGAACCTCTCCAGGATGGACAGGTGGAATCTTCGTCTCAGACATTTTTTTATACCTCCTAATGGTAATCCGTGATCTCACCTTCGTAGGCGTCATTACTTTCCCAGATGAAACACACCCGCTATTCATTATTGATCCGAATGGAGTACTGGCCATCGCGATCGCCAGAGAGCTTCTCTAAGCGATTGCCGGGCGGGGAGCGAAGGTCCTTCAACGTCTTTGCATTATTCAGCATACGGAGCTTTCGCAGCCCGATCTTCTGCACATCCTGCGGATGCCGCTTGGAGTAGGTGCGCCGATAAACTTTCTCGGTCGCGTCATCTTTGAATGACTTGATCACATTGAAAGTATGAAGTGTCTTGCGCTAAGCGTTAAGCACAATGCCTGGAGGATGCCCGCTAACTAGTAATTCTCTGGAAATGCTTCTGCATAATATCCTATATTGAATATATTCTGGAATTTCGCCCAAAGAACCAGCCTGAATGCGCGCTCATAGACAATGAAATTTTGGTTACGATAATGGCGATTCTCATTTCGGGTGTCCTGCGATGCAGGTTAAGAGAGCTACTCTTTGTCCGAAGACCCTCTTGCAGTTAGCCAGCACCCCTGGATCCGACCCCTGAGGTAAACGATATTTGCAAACTGGGGCATCAAGTTAAGTTACGAGAATCTTCAGTATCATCCATTTCTGGGAGCGTAGTTCGGTGCTTCAGACGCAGTTGTTGCGGCGTAGTACTTGGTGGATGCTCTTGCAATTACGTGGCCATGACTTTCGCCTTGATTTGTTGGGTTATCTAAAGATCATTCAAGTGTATTCACGAGGGTGATGGGCGACTCATCGATCAGCCGTTTCGCCTCGCGGAAGACATCATAAAACATGGGTCGCGTAAGCGTTCCGGTGAAGGTGTTCCGCTGACTGGGATGGTAGCTCGCCAACAAGTGGAGGCCATCCGAGAGTGCGCACTGCGCGCCATGGGCGAACTTTGGCTTCGGCCTCGGGACTTGCCCTCCCGTTCCAGCCCAGGCAGCAAGAAATCCGTCGAAAGCAACCTTACCTAGGGTAAGCACTACCCGCACATATCGAAATGCTACAAGCTCTCGAACCAGGAAGGTACGGCAGCTTTCGATCTCAATTCGACTAGGCTTGTTCGCCGGGGGTGCACAGTGCACGACTGCCGTGATATAGGCATTCTTGAGTCTCAGTTCGTCGTCCTTTGCGGTAGATGTAGACTGACTTGCGAAGCCATAGCGGTGCATGGCTTCGAAGAGCCACTCACCGCTTCGATCCCCGGTGAACATCCTCCCGGTTCGATTCGCCCCGTGCGCTGCCGGCGCCAGGCCGATGATCAGGAGCTGCGCCTGCGGGTCCCCGAAGGATGGCACCGGTCGACCCCAGTAGATTTGGTCAGCAAACCGCTTGATCTTGCGGGCCGCGATGTCTTCCCGATGGGCCACGAGCCGTGGACAGGCACGGCATCTTACGACGTCTTCCTGGATGGCGACCAGCTCCGTTTTCTTTTTAGCCATGCAATTGAAACGACTCCAGCCGCGGCCACGTCATGCTTTTGATCTGACGCCCACACATACGTTAGGAATCTCGAAGCCTCAGCAGCGACCTTTCCCTACCGGTATCGAGTGAACCCCCCTAAAGTTCGGGCTAACCGGAATTGAGCAATTGAGGGACCATCGCCCAGCGCAGAATCCACACCCCCTCCGTGCGCCCAAGGCACACAATTCCCACATTCTCGAAACTGACCACCGATCGCTTCGGATCCCCAGTGAGCAACGCACCGGCCAACCGACTGAGGAAGGGCAAATGCCCTACCAGCATCAGCGACTCCTGCTGGGATCGCAGCTCTTCGGCTAATGGAGTGGGATCGTCCAGCGGATTGATCCCTTGTGTGGACTGGACGCCGGCATTTGGAGCGAGCCTCTCGGCCATGAGGGATGCGGTCTGCGCGGCGCGGAGCTTGCCGCTGTGGCGGATCTGGGAAATCTTGACACCGGCTTGGGCCGCCCAATCCGCCATTCGCCGCGCCGCGGCGTCGCCAGCCTTTGTCAGGGATCGCTCCGGATCCTCCTCCCTGGGCTTGGATTCAGCGTGTTGCACTAAGAAAAGCTCCATGGACTACGTCTCCTTGATGTTGGCGCGGGCGAGGTTAGGCCGATGTGTCGCAACTAGCCGCTTGCCGCCGCAGAACTTGTCGTACGCTCCAAAAAGTACTTCCAGGCCCGAGCAGAGTTCGAGCGCAGTCGCCTACGGGCTCGGTCTGGCTAAGCCAGAGAATATTCTTAGTTCAGATGATTGATTGCGAAAACAAGCCTCCGGTTGGCTTGGCGTCAGGAGTCTAGTTTTATAGCTTTTGTGAAACCCCAACGGCCAGCAAGAAAACATGACTTACAGCCCATCGGCTGCGATTAGATATTATTATCATTCGAGGATGGCAACTCCATCGCGATAGGTCAACAAGCTGCATAAGCGAGTCCGCTACTCTTTCAAACTATCTAAAAGGAATCATTTTATGAACTAACATAGTCACTTTATGTGATCATAATAGAGCTAATCCGCCTCGCCAGGCACAAGAGTCATGAAATCGGCCTCTAACGCTTTCCTGTCTATCCCTGACAAGTTATCCAGATCAGATGGGTATTGATGGATGAGAGTCGAACCCAAATACAGGCCAAGAGCTGCTACAAAAACTAGGCCGACAATCTCACTGACAATGAAAAAGGTCCGTCTGTTCATTGCATCCTTCTCCCTTAATCATTTTCGCCTTCAAATGCTCGCCTCCCGGGTGTGAATGCCGGAAGAGCCATCAGGGCGAGCTCTTTTGCTTTCTTCAATTTGTGGTGTTCCGTCAGCTTCGGCACAGCGTACTTCGAACGTGTGGTTCCCAGCAGCGAAAGGCCACTCATAGCGCCAAATGATCCATGTCGTTTCGGATAATGGTGCCCTCAACTGGGCCTCTTCCCACACGCCGCCATCCACCCTGAGCTCAACTTTGGAAATTCCTCTGGCACCTGCGTAAGCGATGCCCCCGATCGGCACGAGCCTTTCGTTGCCATCCTCGATAATGGCATTCACGGCGACCGTGTCAATGACGGAGGTTGCCTTCACCTGTGCCACCTTGTCCCAATTACGCTCGACCCAGTATCCGTCCCTGTATTCGTCCGTCACCTCGATCGAAGTGATCCATTTGGGTTGCTTCATCCCGTACAGGTCAGGAATCCAGATGCGTAGCGGGAATCCATGGTCCTTGGGCAAGATGTTGCCATCCCAGGCATAACAAAACATGATGCGTTCATCCGCGGCAATCAAGTCCAGGTCAACCGTCTCATAAAAGCCATCCCCAGATTGGATCCAAAGGTAGCGCGCGCCCCCCTGCAATCCAGCGTCGGCCAAGACATCCTGAACGCTAACGCCGGTCCACTGGGTGGTGCTGATCAGACTGGTGCCAACACGCCCTGAAATGCAAGTAAGGGTGACATATTGGTGCCGAGCTGCATAATTATTCTGCATATCAGCGAGGGTGAGCATCATGGGGTTGTTAACCAAGCCAGTGATGGGCAACAGCCAGGACGCCTCGTCAATGATCGTGGGCTCCGTTTGGAGGAATACCTGGTAGTGGTCTTTGATCGGGGTGTACTCCGGTCGCGTACCCGGTACAGGTATCACAGGGTCGCTCGAGTTGGGGAAGGGGGAGTCACTGCTCCCCTCGCTCTGGTGAGCCATCGAGGCGGCCAACTCTTGCTCCCGGCGCCGGCGCACTGATGTTGCCAGAATCGCGCCGAGCCCACTGCCTATCACCGTGATGGTAGCTGTAGCCGCACCCAGTTGGATAAGGAACTGTCGACGACCGATTTTTTGCGCGGTTCTGGGTTCGGCGTCGCTTTTGAGCGGGGGTGCGGCTTCGTCGATCCTCTCGATGGATGTCAAACGACGATAGCAGAAGCTGAGTGCGATACCCCAGGCCAGGAAGGTGAGGGCTAGCCAGAGTAAAATTAGGATCGGCGCAACTGTTGATGACGAAATCACCAGGCTGATCGCATTGATTGGCAGCCCAAAAATGGCGCTCATGACCAGCCCCGAGAAAGTGTCCGCTTTGGCCTGTCGAAAATTTATAACGGCAAAGTAGATCGCGCCTGCAAATACTCCGCCGACCAAAAAGAGGGTAATGGCCATGATGCGTTCAGCCACTTTGGCTGTGTCAACAACGCTGATGCCGAATAACAACATGCTGTCGATCATCAGATCAATGCCAAAGGTCACTAGATCACCAGGCAGCTCGCGCGCGATCCAATTGAAGATATCAAAGGGGAGAAAGGGAAGATTAATCCACTGGCGGCCCAGGTATAGGATGCCAGTGAGTGCGGCGGTTAACAGCCCTCCGATAAGTGCGCCGGTTCCAAAACTCCATTTTTTCATGTGATAAGTTTCCTTCCGAGCAGCGGTCCCATAAGCACTTCAAACCCATTTTATCTCGAGTGTACAACTCTCTTTGTTCGTCCGCCTCTAAGGGCGGAATGAAAAGCGAGGGGATGGTGATCAACGAACAATGGTGTTTAGGTTGATATGCCCACATTTTACTCTCAATATATTTCATGCTTATGAACAAGGATTTTATTGTATTTGCTCAAGATGGCAGCGGGGGAAAATTAACCCGCGTGAAAGTATTATGAAATGACTCCATATTGCTAACCACGCTGCCTGATAGGGGTTAGCAATTTGACTATAATGGAAACGAAATAGGCTAATAATGTTTCCCAAGTATCTTTACGAGATCATCGTGATGACTACCGCCCAATCCCCCAACATTGGGACTGACACGATTTACAACTTCACTAAATTCCGATCTGAGCTTTTCAACCTAAGCATCCCGGCCAAAGGTCGGTGAATCCGCCATTGATTTTAGCGCCACCACGCTTGATGGCCACCAGGTGCACCTCTCTTACTTCCGCGGGAAAGTTTTCGTGCTGGAAAAGGGCAGCATCACTTGCCCCCAGTTCGTCAGACGAGCTGGGGGCTGCCATATTCCGGCGCTCGACATCCGAAAGGCCATTTCTGGCCCCAATTATCTGTAGAATATGTCCATATAGGATATTATGGAGAAGTAATTCCAGAGAATCACTAGTTAGGCGGCCTCTTTTGCTTTTTTAAAAATTAGGATAACAACCATGGACGTTTTCGTTTACTCAGCAATGCAACTAAAAGATGCAAAACATACGCTTGAAGATAATATTGATAAACTTCTTTTCGGTTGTGGAGAAGTCACAAGCGGCGGATAGACTCTTCGGAGACACTATCCTATGGTAATGCGGAACCGTCAACGCCGAGGTGCGCCTCACATGGAAGCGAAGGACCTCACTCAGGAAGATCACCAAGCGCGCTCCAACTTTGTTCGGGAATTGGTGCAGCTCTCCCGCGAGCGCAATGTCGCGCCCGTTGCATTTTCAACAGAACCTTCAAGAACAATCGTGCAGTTCTGGAACGACCAGTATCAACTACCGAGGGACGTTAGAGAGTGCATCGGATCATGGAAGAAGCTTGAGGACCGAGGCTTTAAAGTGCTCCTATTCGACGATGGTAGAGCGAGAGACTTTATTGGGCAAAGACTAGGCCCACGTTACGAAAAAGCCTATGATACGTGTTATCACCCTGCGATGAAGTCAGACTATTTTCGGCTCTGCTATATCCTGTTAGAGGGCGGTTGCTACCTAGATGCTGACG
>JADFRQ010000118.1 GCA_022561215.1 Chloroflexota bacterium
TAGACAAGTGTGCCTGGCGGTACGGGCACAATTTCATCCGATCCCTGAGCGCCTGTCTTATTGGATCTTCCACCGCGACGTCCATCTGTCGCCAGATATTTTCGTTTGTTCGTGAATTTTGCTAGTGTCGAGAGTTTTGCCGAGACCTCGAATATAACATCGCCCCCCTTGCCGCCATCCCCTCCATCTGGCCCTCCGAAAGGGACAAATTTTTCGCGGCGAAAATGGACTACCCCATCTCCACCCTTTCCTGAAGCGACAATTATTCGTGCCTCGTCAATAAACATTTTCAACTCTTAAGAACTTGTCTGGCTAGAATCCTTTGATTATAACAAGCTCCGAATACAAGCATTTGTGCAAATTTGCACCCATGGAAAACATGTGCTAAAGTTTAATTCCACTACACGAATTAATATGGGAGGCTCCCATGCAATCGCTATCAGTGCCTGATATTATTGTCGGCCGCCTTCCCCTGTATCTGCGAGCGCTCTCCCATATGATTTCGGAGGGCCAAGAAATTACTTCCTCGCAAGATTTAGGGGAACGCCTGGGAATTTCATCGGCTCAAATTCGCAAAGATCTCTCCCAATTTGGCGAGTTTGGCAAACAAGGCACCGGGTACAACATCAGCTTTCTCATCGACCAACTGCGCAAAATCTTACACGTCGATAGGATCTGGGATGTTGTCTTGGTTGGAGCAGGAGATCTCGGCCGAGCTGTTGCCAATTATAGAGGTTTTTTGGAACGCGGATTTCGGATCATTGGTGTGTATGATAACGATCCCAAAAAAGTTGGCCAACCGATCGGAGACTTTGTAATTGAAGAACCTTCGAGGATGATGGAAAAAATTCGGCAGGATCGTATTGAAATTGCGATGCTTGCTGTTCCCTCCGCGGCTGCCCAGGAGGCCGCCGAGAATCTTGTTGAGGCTGGCGTTAGAGCCATTCTTTGTTATGCACCCACCTCGCTCAAAGTCCCCAAAGACGTTCGTGTTCAGTACATCGACCCCGTGCTCCATCTGCAACGGATGACGTATTACGTTCCCTAATTGTTTTTGCAGAATCACCTTCTGGTTTTTCTTCTCGGCCATCATAAACAGTCTCGTGATGGAATTTCCCGCACTCTGCCAATTCTGGCCAGGTATGGAAACCTGGCCTACGAAATTACGAGGCCTGTCGCGGAGCAGTTAGCCCGCCCTTAGCAAACTTTTTCCATAAAAACGCGTGGGTAAAAATTAACGCGGTCAGCTTAGCGAGGAGATCTCAGGATGTGTACTCCAGAGGCTGCGTTTTCGAGAGAAAATATTATCATACGAGAGGAAAAACTTCTTGGAAAAATTCGTTCGTGCAGCTTGCTCAGACTGCCGGCAAGCTCCTTCTTATACGTTCCAGAATGCTTAAACCTCTCTCGGCTCCGATCGCGATACATTCCACCGGGTTTTCAGCCAAATAGGCAGCTACGCCTGTTTCCTGGGTTAGCCATTTGTCAATCCCTCGTAGCAGCGATCCACCCCCGCAAATCACCATGCCGCGATCGATGATGTCGGAGGCAAGTTCTGGGGGTGTGCTTTCGAGAACATTTCTTACTGCCGCGATCTGAAGCTGCAGAGTCTCCTGCAAAGCCTCCACGACTTCCCCAGTGGTGAGGATGATGGTTCGAGGAAGCCCCGTAACTTGATCTTGTCCCTGGATTTCCATCTCGCGTTCTTCGGCTTGAGGTACAGCCGCACCGATGCGAATTTTAGCCTCTTCCGCGGTTCTTGAACCGATGATTAAGCCGTATTTTTTACGCGTGTAGGAGATGATCGCCTCATCCAATCGTATTCCGCCTACTCGTACAGAATGCGCGCTGACGATTCCTCCGGTAGATATTACGGCTGCTTGGGATGTGCCTCCTCCGAGTACAACCGTCATGTTTCCGGATGGCGTCGCCACTGGCAAGCCAACACCAATTGCTGCGGCAAGCGGTTCCTGGATCAGATAAACGTCGCGACTACCCGCTTGCAAGGCTGCTTCATGAACGGCTCGACTCTCGACGCTCGTTACTCCGTAAGGAACCGTAATCATGATGCGAGGTTTGAACAATCGTGCGGGCCCACTTATTTTCTCAATAAAGTGCCCCAGCATGCGGTGGGTTACCTCAAAATCAGCAATTACACCCTCGCGCAGAGGCCGCATTACCTCAATTGTCTCGGGTACACGTCCATCCATTGCGCGAGCTGCCTGGCCTACTTCGACAATTTTTAATTCTTCGACATCAATTGCCACGACAGTGGGCTCATGGAGCACAATTTCGCCACCGTCGGAGATCAAAGTATTGACAGTTCCAAGATCGACACCAAGATCTTTACCGAATAATGCCATTTTAGGAGGAGCCTTCATCAGGAGCTGCGAGCTTTGGCCTTTTTTTGCTTCTCCTGTATTTGCGCACCGCATCGAGTCTTAAATTTGACATGCGCAGCGCCGCCTGGATCGTGAGGTACTCGTCAGTATCCGGAGGCAGGCCTTCCTCGAGAAGTTTTTCGGCCCGCTGGCGCGCCTCTTCGGCACGCACTTCATCAATCTCATCGATGTTCTCACCAACATCGGCCAAAACCGTCACGACGTCGGGCCGCACCTCTAGTATGCCACCCGAGATTGTAAATGCCTCTTCACCTCCAGCGTGACGCAGTCGAATCACACCAAGCTCAAGTGTAGTTAGCAGTGGCGTATGATTGGGAAGGATCCCAAGCTCGCCATCCGTACCGGGCGCGACGACAATATCCACAGGTCCTTCGAAGAGTGATTTATCCTGGGTGACAATTTGACAATGAATCGGCATACGTTTGCCTATGCTTCACGATTATCCAGCAGAAGAAATCTCTTCCGCTTTGCTCACCACATCATCGATCGAGCCCGCCATCATAAAGGCCTGCTCAGGGAGATCATCGAATTTTCCTTCCAATATTTCACCAAACCCTCGAACCGTCTCGCGCAGGGATACATATTTACCTTCGAGTCCGGTAAATTGTGTAGCCACGAAGAATGGCTGAGAAAAGAATCGTTCGATTTTCCGGGCCCGCGATACGAGCAAGCGATCATCTTCACTCAACTCATCAATCCCTAAAATTGCAATAATGTCCTGCAAATCCTTGTAACGCTGAAGTACCTGCTGCGTTCCGCGGGCGACCGAATAGTGCTCATCGCCTACAATTTGTGGATCAAGGATTCGGGAGGTTGACGCCAGTGGATCAACCGCAGGGTAAATGCCTTTTTCAGAAATAGATCGTTCCAGTGCGATAGTCGCATCAAGGTGCGTGAACGTCGCCACTGGCGCGGGATCGGAGTAGTCATCCGCAGGAACGTACACAGCTTGCATTGAAGTAATCGAACCCTTAAGCGTAGACGTTATTCGCTCCTGAAGCTCGCCCATTTCCGTTGCCAATGTGGGTTGATAACCTACTGCGGAGGGCATACGTCCTAAAAGCGCGGATACTTCCGAACCCGACATGCTGAAGCGGAAGATATTGTCAATAAAGAGCAGAACATCCATTCCCTGATCACGAAAATATTCTGCCATTGTGAGCGCCGTCAGTCCCACGCGCAAGCGCACTCCTGCTGGTTCATTCATTTGTCCATAAACCAGCACAGTGTCTTTAAGCACACCCGATTCAATCATTTCGCGGTACATTTGGGTTCCTTCACGCGTGCGTTCGCCGATCCCGGCAAAAACCGACTTTCCCTGATGTACTGTGGCGATGGATCGGATCAGTTCCTGAATAATGATCGTCTTGCCCACTCCGGCTCCACCAAATATGCCCGTTTTTCCGCCTTTGGTGAAGGGTGCAATTAGATCGATAACCTTAATCCCGGTTTCGAAAATTTCGACAGATCGGGATTGGTCTTCAAATGAAGGAGCCGATCGATGAATTGGATACCATTGCGTAGCCTTTACTTCTCCCTTATTGTCGATCGGCTGTCCGAGGACGTTAAAAACTCGACCGAGGGTCACATCACCGACAGGGAC
>JADFRQ010000063.1 GCA_022561215.1 Chloroflexota bacterium
GCTGAAGTTCATAGATTGCTTTTAAGTAGTCCTGCACAGCTTGGGATTGCATGCCGATTCCTGAGGGGTGCCCTATTTAGGCACACCTAAATTATAAACCAAGCGTACTTTCTTGTGCAGGCTGTGTCAAGGAGCGGGAAGATAGCTTTCCCAGGGAGGTGAGAAGCGCATGATACGGTTGTTCCCACTGTCGGAAACCCACACCTTGCCATCCTCATCAATATTAATCGCAATTGGAAGGCCGAATTGGTTGGCTTCGTTGCCAAAACCACCCCAGCCGAACAGGAATTCGCCCTCTGTGCTGAAGCAAAGAACCCGAAATCCTTCCGGATCGGTAACGCAGATTTGGCCTTGAGGTCCTATGGCGAGATACGGTTTGTTCTCGAGGGATTGACCATACCAACCGTCGATAGGCCATTCGCGCAAGAATTCATATTCTCCCTCCTCGCCCAATCCGAAAATTTGGACGCGCCCGTTCCATGTATCGGCGACGAAGAGCCTGTCATCGTTGGAGATGCCCAGGCCAATCGGCTCGTCGAGTTCACCGGCCATAAATCCGCCACCCCCTATTACGCCCTGGGGTTTGCCATCTTGATCAAAGACGACGATGCGTTTATTTCCAGTGTCGGCAACATAGAGATTCCCAGTGTTATCAATAGCGACTGTGCGCGGTCCCCAGAATTGGGCGTAATCCCCATCCGTCCCAAATTGACCCCACTGTAAGAGAAAGACGCCCTCCTCCGTAAACTTTTGAATGCGGTGGTTCCAGGTATCGGCGACATAGACGAAACCGTTTGAGTCTACGGCGATCCCCCAAGGTTCGTTAAATGTCCCTTCTGGCGCCGGCTCATCATCCGAGTTTGCATACCTTCCCCAGACGTTCAGAATTTCGCCCTGAGGATTGAGGTGCAAAATTCGATGATTGCCAGAATCGGCTACAAAAAGGCTGCCATCCTGCCCTATCGCAATCGAACGGGGGGCGTTGAACGATCCGCCAGCGATACCAAGATCGCTCAGGATCAAATCGGATTCCAGATCGAGCATCCCATCCTTATAGGGATCGACAATGAAAGTTTCGTCGAATACTATGCTTTCATCCAACGTGCCCGTCGCCTCGGCATAGATATCATTGCGCACATAGAGACGCATCCGATCCGAAGGTTGCCAATTTTCCAAAGAATAATCCCTGCTTGTTAGCTCGCCATAAGCGAAATAGTCGCGGTCGAACCAAATGTCCCAAAGGGCTTTCTGCAGCTCTGGGGACTTGACCACGTTGGTCAAACGTTCCAACGTCAGGTTCCAATAGTCCTGAATAGGCCATACCATCCGAATGTAATCGAACTGCTGAAACTGGTTCTCAACCAGCGGCCCGACACGCGCAAAGTTATTGTCACTGACGATTATGGCGGCGTTGGATCGTAGATCACGAGTGATTTCAGGGCCAAATGAAGAGGCATTGGGATTGTTGCGGAAATACCACGTAAGAGGCCATGCGACGCCACTATCTCCGGATTGGTCGGCAACGTCAAAGGCTACGTTTAGGGATGCATCGCCCAGGACTTCGATCGAAAATTCATTCAACTGTGCCAACATCGATTTCACGCCGCGTTCGCTGTGCGCATACACCAGGAATTCCGTTGCGTAGTCTGAGTTTTGAAAACTCGCTCGAAGTGAGGTACGCGCAGTGAGCACGAATAAGCCACCGATAACTGCGACGGCCGCCCAACGTGCAAGCGGGAAATCAGCACTCCTTCTTGATAGGACCGCAGCCAAAAACCCTGTCGCAAACGCAAGCGCAAACATGGCTGCAAAAACAAACGAGATTGAACCCTCTGCAGGGATTTCTCCGAAAGGCGGACGAACCCAACCCAATAAACCAACAATCGAATACGCACCACTAAGCATACTAATCAGAACAAGGACAGGGATCATGATGGTGCTTGTGCTTCGATCGATGCGAACGTGCAGATGGGAAATAACTCTTCCGAATGCCCAACCGGAAACCAGAATCATGGGCAGTACGATATGAATTGTGAGCCAGGGCATGCGTTCACCGGCATAGGAAAAAAGGAGCAGCGAGATCACAGTCCAATAACCAAGGAAAGCAACGCCATTAACACTGAGAAATTCGGGATCTTCATTGGGCACTTGTGCCTTGGTGTTTTTCTGTTTTTGTTGCAGCAGGAAGCGTATTCCCATTGCCGCAGCCAGCAGCGTTCCCAATGCAGCTAAATATTCATAAATGGGAATCTGAACCCCGGCATAGTAATACCAAGGTTGGCCGCCGCGTTGAATTTCTTGTTGGCCAAACCAATAGCCGAACGATCCGACGATCCCGGTGGCAAGCCCAACCAGATTGGTGAAAAGCGAGGTGTACAACAGGACATAAGGGAAGAAAAAAATCGCGGCGATAATCTGCCAGCGGCGCCAATCCCAAAAAATACCGCTCGTTACGGTGATGGCGATCATCACGACAACTACCGCGCTAGTGTTGACGATCGCTTCTACGCTCTCGTAATTCAGCGGATCCCACCCGAGCAAATTCGCAGGAAATGCAGCCAGCTGCGGGAGCATAAGCGTCAAACAAACAATGAGCATATCCAGAGATGGAAATTCCGTACGCAGCTTTTTGCCATGGTTGGATAACACGGCAATAACCATGGCGATGATTCCCAGGACGGCAATGAGGAGACTGACGACCAGGGCAGGCGAGGGCCCAATATCTGCAGAGTTTTCGAGGCCCGCAACTGTGCGAATGCGGAAAAATAGGGTCACTGTCCCCAATAAGAAGAAAATCAATCCGGCGATGAAGGCCGCTAGATGACGATTACTATTCCAGGGTCGACGGAGCAAGTTCCAGGTAAAGAGAACCCCCAAGAACAGCATTAGCTCAACAACGTAGAGAAAGGCAGTTTCCTTAATTAAAAAATGCAGGGTGAGCGAAGCAGTGAGCAGGTAGAGGTATTTGGTTTGACGCGTTTCGTAATAACGAAGGACGGCGATAAACATTAGCAGTGTAACCGGCATTATTAACGAGTCATTACGCGCATAACGGCCATAAAAGAGGAAAAATGGCGATATCAGCATCATCGCCATCGCAATCAGCGCTCCATTCTTGCCGAGCCAACGGCGATAGAAGAAAACAAGCGCCACCGCCAGGACGCCTGCTGCGGCTGCAGGAAACCGAGAAGTGGCATCCGTATCACCAAAAATCTTGTAGGTTGCTGCTAGTAGATGAAACTGCAACGGGCCATGTGTGATCGGGGTATGTTGATAGGATCCATTTTCAGCGTAGAACCATGAAAAATAGGTGTGCTGGCTCTCATCATGGCTCATCACACGGGTTTCGAGATCATAAAAACGGGTGATGAAGGCGAGGAGGATGATTCCCAGCGCGATAATAACTTCGATCCTGCGCCATGGTTTGGCTTCCAAGAAGCCGTTGAACGCGGCGGAAACTGATGATTTTACGTTTTGCAAATGATTATGGCCTCCATTGTGCGCACCTATATAGCAGGACCTTCATTGATGTGCAACCCTTTGCAGCTCGAACACATCGGCCATGAAGTGCATTTTCCGCGGAGCAAATCAGGCAAGGTGAGGAACGGATCTCCCATACGATTATTCTAAAGTATCCCTTGAAAATTTCGCCAACATTGAATCTCATGAGTGTCTGAAGTTCACACCACCATCGCTCCGGCTTACCCTCGATGAACTTCCGTTTGTGAGTATGCTCTTCCAGAAACACGCCGCTGATCTCTCAGTCGTGGGAGCCACACTCGGGCGCGAGAATTTGGCAATCGATAACATACGAGCACGCTCGAAGCGCAAAAAAAGAATGTGCTGATTAAGAGAACAATCCCCAAGTCACGCGATGAGCAAGTAGGAGCACACGGAGTGGCAGAACGCGCGAAGCGTGGTGCGTGTGCCAAATCAAATAGAAGTTTAGGTTGTTTGCTCTAGGAAGAGCGGGCGCTTGTCGGCAGAACTTAATCGCGCATCAGCTCCAATTTAAGCCGCATCCTGACATCGTTATCCACAAAAAGCGACCCATGGTGCTGCTGAACGGGGTGTATCTCCGAACCCTTAAGCACCGCGGTAGATTCAGGAATACGATCATCGCCAGGGGCATCGATAAATTCAACATTTTGCCAAGTTCCATTACGATCTCGGTGAATCTGAAGCTGCGAAATAGTCTTAATTCCATATCCAAAAATCGAAATTGTTGGCACGCTGGATGTTTTTTTCAGCTCTTGCCGAAATTCCCGTGCCTGGCGAAGATAAGGTCGCTGAATTTCGGGCAGCCAGCTGTCGTCTTTGAGCAGGTTGATATATTTTCCATCTTGATCTATGACACTAGCGTATGTTGGGAGAATCTGATAAATCGAAGGAAAGGTGACCAGCGTCTCACGCAACCGGTCTCCAAGGATGCCAAGAGGTAGCAAATTTCGCCCTACGTGAAACGTTTTCAGAATATGCGGTATCCCGGAATGCGGACCACCAAGCAATATCAAACGTTCTACCTTGCTGTCTCCTCCGAGTCGCTCGATATAGTACCTGCTCACGAGGCAACCGAGACTGTGCGCAATGATCGTGATTGGCGAATCGATATTCCAATCATCGATTGCTTCGATCATTTTGCGTGCGGAAGTGCGCACATCCAGGCGGAAGTCGTACGCAAATTCAAATAAATCTTTCCCGCGTTCGTATCCAAGGCCCTCCACCAGATAGTCGCCCAGGCGGCTGTATACGTCCTGTTTTAGAAGGTTGGGTACAATCACCACTTCCTCCACAATTCCTCGGGGCTCTATCGGCCCTGAATCAGGGATCCTCAATATTTCAGGTTGTGAAAACATTAGGCGGACATTTGGCCAGACCCGTTCACTCCCCCTCCAAAGTTGCGAGCCCATAAACCCCGGGACGAAGACCACCGGCCGATGGCGCGGAATCTTTTTCATCATTGAAGCGACGAATGTCAATTCTTCTTGCCTAAATCCGCGTTTAAAAACAATTCTGGCCTTGCCAATGAGGATTTCATCACTATCGATGAGTACGTGTTTATCGATTCGCTTTTGGTCGATCCAGGTTCCATTTGTGCTCTGCAGATCACGAATGGTGAAGATGCCCTCTTTCCCAACGATTTCTGCATGTCTACGAGAGAGTCTGATATCGTCAAACACGATATCACAGGCAGGATCGCGCCCAATTAAAAGAGAAGTTTCCTCGATGGGGACTTCCCATGTTTTCTCCAGAGTGTGAATGACGATTCTTGATTCGCTTACGTCGTTTAATGAAGTATTTATCATAGTTGACGCCAGCGAGGCACGTACATCAGCTTCTGTATTTAGCATCGTCATTTCAGGATCTTGCAGGGAGGCTATTTCCTCAAAGTGCAAAATACTTCCACCAAGCTGAATTACATCCCCGGGAACTAGTTTGGCGCGATCGATTCGATCACCATTGACAAGCGTGCCGTTGGAGGAACCAAGATCAATCAAGGTACAGCCCGTCTCATCACATTCAATCCGCGCGTGGGAGCGCGAGATTTTATGATCACTGAGGACGATGTCATTCAGGGCCGCCCTCCCGATCTCGACCGTTGGTTTCGAAAGTGAGAATTCAACTTGGTCATCTTCGTCATCACCAAGAATTAGAATGCCAAATTTTTCCATTCGTTCCCTCCGCAATGAAGGATGGGGTTGAGTGAAGAGCCGAGGCATTCAGCATACCTGCGTATTCCCCGGATTAAGTTTCAAAGGCTTGACCAAAAACCAACTTCCGCCGGGCCGCTAACCGGCCTAGGAATTGCTGGGCGGCGCGCGGGAAGCGAGTGCCGGGCTTAAACTACTCACGACTTCCAAGAGGTTGTCGATGAAAATACGGGCCGGTGGGAAGGGCTTGCAAATATCCAATGCTAGAATTATACGGCATTGACACACTCTTCCTCCATGCGGGTTGGCCGAGCACGCGCCACGTCTGGATTGAGAAGTTCATTCACGCGACCTTGCCCTAAGATATTTCCGCATTAAAATGCCCCTGCGTTTCGTACATCCGATAGCATTTTTCCCCTCCTGCAAGTTATCAATGCGCTAACCCTGAAAACGATCTCGGTATGTAGGCACCCAATTGTGAGCGGGGGATATCGATCTGCAATTGAACCCATCGAGCTCGGTGAAGAAAATGTGCTCTCTAATAGGCGGCCAGGAGAATCCGTATATGTCCGTTGACGAACTGATGATGTTGCCGTTATAGTAAACGGGAACTACATGGCTGCGCACATCAAAACAGTGGATGTGTTCATGTACCCCATCGCCAGAGGGTAAACAATCTTCCCTGATTGGAATGGGTTTGATTCTTCTTCTGTAGGATTGAACTGCGGGGAGAGTGTGGAGGTTGGACGCAAGCCGGATCACAAACTAATTGTTCAGCAGACGTTGCAAAAAATCCGCAGCTTGTCATGCCTAGCCGCTATCCAATGAGGTCGGGAAAGTCGCGTTATGCTCATGGCTACTTGCCGCAATTTCCTGTGAGGTGCAAGATGAAAACCGTTGGCATTATTGAGCTTATTGCGGACAAAGCAATTCAGCCGTGGGAACGCATCGATTATTGGATTGTAAAGAAGCAGTACGTTGCCATCACGCCGCAGGCGATTGCAGTCTGGTGCCGACAAATGGGGCATCAAGTCCACTACGCGACCTACCATGGCGTTGGCGACCCTAAAGCCAAACTCCCGGACAACCTGGATGTTGTATTCATATCGGCTCACACCAATGTGTCTGCACTGGCGTATGCTTTGAGCAGGGCTTATCAGTTGGACGGTACGCGTACCGTAATTGGTGGTCCGCATGCCAAATGTTTTCCGCAAGACTGCCTGCGCTATTTCGACACCGTGGTCTTAGAGTGCGATAAAGCATTGATTGCTGCCGTCATCGAGGATCAGTTCGATCCGGGAAGCGTGATTTCAAGCGCAAGATCTTATGAGGAAATTCCCAGCCTTGAAGAGCGATTGCCCGAAATCAAATCCTCCTCCTTCATAAATGGCAAGCCATATCCGGGCACGATTATTGCGTTATTGACCAGCGTCGGCTGTCCTTACACGTGCAATTTCTGTGTCGATTGGAACAATCGCTACCGTTTGCTTCACTCCGATAGGCTCGCCGAAGATCTACTTTACGCCTCAAGGAATTTTCCCGGGGTTACGCTCACTTTTCACGACCCCAATTTTGGCGTTCGATTTGATGAAACGCTTTCTGTCTTCGAACAGCTGCCAGCGGATCAGCGCAACCCGTACATCATTGAGAGTTCTCTCAAGCTTCTGAACCGAGATAGGCTTAAACGCTTACAAGATACAAATTGCTTCGCAGCAATGCCAGGCATCGAATCATGGAAAGAATATTCGAATAAGGCCGGCGTAGGAAACGCAGTCGGTCACGAAAAGCTGGCGCAAGTTGTGGATCACGTGTGCACTCTCCATGAGTACATCCCCTATTTGCAGGTCAATTTTATCCAGGGTCTTGACTCTGACATTGGGGATGAACCATTTCAGCTTACCAAGGAGTTTGTGCGCCGCACACCATTCGCGTGGCCCTATCTGAACATCCCCATCGCGTTCGGGGGGACACCACTCTTCGATACTTTTTTGGAAGAAGGTCGTATTTTACGATCGATGCCATTTACTTTCTACACCATGCCCTATCTCACGCTCAGATTGAAAAATTACGATCCGATCAGTTATTTCGAAAAGATGATCGACCTGCATGAGTTGGTTACTTCCCGAGAGATGTTAAAGGAGCGCCTGCGGAGCAATACGAGTCGGTCTGTCAAGATTGCCCATTTTTACCGTACCTACACTGCAAGGCGGCGGCTCGCTGTGTTTCGTGAGACGCTCGCGCGGTTGAAGTCTGATCCTGGCTATCTCGCCTTCCACACTGGGAAGACGGAGCAATTACCCAGCGTTTATGTGGACTTGTATAAGCGCAAGCTCGGCAAATACGCCGAATTAATGCCAATTGAAGAGAGTGCCCCGGTGTTGAGTTCGAAACAGGTAACCCCGATTATTGTAGGGCTGCAAGCGTTATCAGCGCAGCAGCGGGTTAAGGAATCCGTTGTTGCACCCTAAACGAACAATAAAATGAGCGAGTGAGTGTACTACGCAGCCTTGCGATGGCGTTCGTGTAACGTAACGAGGATGCCGTGACGGGGTCGCAAAGTGAAGAGAGTCTGGATCTCGATCGGATGGCCGGCGACAAGTTTCGGCCGGAAGGCCTGGCCAACTTGGGCGAGGATAAGCTGCAACTCCATCAACGCGAAACTGGCGCCGACGCATGCGCGTGGTCCAATTCCGAAGGGAATATAAGCAAAACGCGGGCGCTCAGCCGTTTGGCTTGGTGAAAAGCGCTCAGGATTAAAGCGTTCAGGGTTTTCCCAGTACACATTCTGCCGGCCGAGCACGTACGGACTGATCAAAACTATGGATTTGGCCGGGATAGTATAACCGCCGATCTCATCATCTCGAACTACGGTTCGAAAGATAAACCAGCCCGGCGAGTAGAGCCGCAGCGTTTCCTCAATTACCATTCGGGTGTAGGGGAGATTAGGAAGATCATCAAAGGTGGGCACGCGTCCACCTAAAACCGAAGCCAGCTCGGCATGCAGCCGGCGCTCGACATCAGGATGGCTGGCCAGCAGGTACCAAATCCAGGCGAGGGTTGGCCCAATCGTTTCGTAACCAGCGATCATTAGATTCATGACTTCATCGCGCAGTTGGCGCTCGCCTATGCCTTCACCTGTCTCCTTATCACGCGCTTGCATAAGGCTGGAGAGAAGGTCATTCGTGGGGCCGTGGCGCCGGTGCTCGGCAATTATTCTATAAACAGCCTTATCAAGGGTCTGGTGTACTTGCTGGTAACGGCGTTTTTCTGACGAGGGAAAGCGCAGGGGCAGACGTATGCCCATTCTTTGCACATGGCGATTGAAAATCTCTAATCCAATTCCCATGGCACGATTGATTGCCTCTTTATCGTCGCTAATATCGACGTTGAACAAGGTTTGACCAACGATGCGTAGCGACAAGTGCATCATCTCTTCTGCGATGTCGATCTGCTCGCCTCGCCCGGCAATCGCCCTCCAGCTTTCGAGCATCGCTATTGTCGGGGTAGTTATCTTGCTGGATAAAGATGCAATGCGCTGGGGATGGAATGCCGGTTGGATCAGGCGCCGCTGCCGGCGCCACAGTTCTCCTTCGCTCACGAGAAGACCCTGGCCCAAAATTGGCCCGAGTATGGATTCGAATTTTCTGTCACTTGTGCGGCGACGATAATTGCTATGGTTATCTTGGAGGACGTGTTTGATGGAATCCGGATGGTTGATAAAATAGATGTGCTGAGGTCCGATCTTGAAATGGATCAGTTCGCCGTATTTTCGATAGACATCGACGAAAAAATGGAGTGGGTCTCTCCAGACACGGAGCAGCACCCCAATGAAGGGAAGTCCGAGGGGGCCTGGGGGATACTTACCATTATTGATCCTGGGCAATTTTTTCTCCCCGAGTGGATAGGATGAAAAGTTAGCTCATCTTCTACAACACGGGAAAGGGGAAAGAGTTGCAGAGCAGATCAAATGGCAATCAATTGAAAGAGGTTCATCCTTCAAATGCTATCCGGTAGAATTAAAGAAGTGCTGAATAGTTTTGAACCCTATGCATCTTGTCCAATATTGAAAGGCGGGGCCAAATGCGTGCATGCCTCGTTTATCCGGAAATACCAAACACCTTCTGGTCGATGAAGCATATCTTAAAGGTGATTGGCAAGAAAGCATTGTTGCCTCCCTTAGGTCTGTTGACGGTTGCCGCTATGCTGCCAGACAAATGGGAAAAGCGATTGGTCGACCTCAATGTGAATCAATTAACGGATATGGATTTGGAGTGGGCAGATTATGTCTTTCTCAGCGCAATGAGCGTGCAGGAGGCCTCCGTACGAGAGATCATCGTCCGTTGTCGAAAGGCAGGGGTGAGCGTTGTCGCTGGTGGTCCTCTTTTTACGAATGAGCCTGAAAAATTTGAGGATGTGGACCATCTTGTATTGAATGAGGCTGAAATAACCCTCCCACAATTTTTGGTGGATCTAGAACGAGGCCGCCTGCAACCTGTTTACAAGACATCAGAATATGCCAATGTCCATCACACGCCGCTTCCGCAGTGGGATCTGCTGCCTGATTTATCTCACTACCATCAGGCGCTCGTTCAATATTCGCGAGGATGTCCCTATTCCTACGATTTTTGTGATGTAATCTCACTTTTTGGTCGAATCCCGCGCGTAAAACAGCCAGAGCAGATCATTGCTGAATTAAACGCGTTGGAAGACTCATTCGACTATTTGTTTTTCGCGGACGACAATTTCATTGGAAATAAAAAGCACTTGAAAGCGCAATTACTGCCAGCGCTCATCGAATGGCGGAGGCATAGAGGGTCATCAATAACATTCGGGACCCAAGTGACAATTACGCTTGCCGATGATGCACAATTGATGGAATTGATGCTCGAAGCCGGTTTTCGGCAAATTTTTATCGGCCTCGAAACGCCGGAAGAAGAAAGTTTGGTGGCCTCCCGAAAGCGGCAGAACACAAAGCGAGACATGTTAGAGAATGTAAGGCGCCTTCACAAAGCAGGTTTTCAGGTTTCAGCAGGATTTATCGTGGGATTTGATACCGATACGACAGATATTTTTCAACGGCAGATCGATTTCATCCAGGAAAGCGGAATTGTATTGGCAAGTACGAATTTGTTGAAAGCCCCACCAGGCACGGAACTCTACGAACGGATGAAGCGAGAAGGAAGGCTCCTGGAAGAGTTCACCTTCAACGAGATCGAAACAAACTTTATTCCCCAGATGGATCCTGATGTTTTATACGCCGGATTTAGGAATGTTTTGCAACACATTTTTTCGCCTGAATATGTCTATCAACGCGCAAAGAAATTTCTTCAAGAATACGAACCGCGGATAACAATCACTAAGACCGGTAGAATCAATTATGGAAAACATGTAGGAACTCTGATCAGGAGCATTTACCTAATTGGTATTAGGAGTAGGGCACGCTACTATTTTTGGAAGCTGCTCCTATGGACAATGCTCACGCGACCAAAGTTGATAAGATTTGCCGTTGTCGACGCAGTCATTATGCATCAACTTAACAATCTCTTCGAATCCCACTACGGTACAACGGGTCAAAAAGCCAAAGAACACGGTTCGCTTGAAAAGAGAGAATTAGATTTTCTACAACCCTAACATGCGGTTTGTGCTGCGATCCTAGACCACTCCTATCAGTGAGAATCATATTGGGGAACCCACCGCGCGCGCTGCGACCAGGGGATCCAAGGTCTGCGCTGGCAAGGTCACTGTTTTTGATAATAGATAATTCACGATGACAGTAGCTGCGATTTTGGAACGCCTGCGCTTTGATCCTGCGTTCATGAAAAATGTCACCGCGTGGGAACGTCTGCCGGCGAAGGCGGCACGTTACGCGGAATTCCCTCAAGCGCTGGACCCACGCCTGATTGCAGCCCTGCGAGATTTAGGGACCGCGCCTCTCTACACACATCAAGCTGCAGCGATCGAGGCCGCTCTGGATGGGGAGAACGTCGTCGTCGTTACAGGGACCGCCTCGGGAAAGACCCTTTGCTACAACATCCCCGTGCTGCACAGCATGCTCACCGACCCGCAGGCGAGAGCGCTCTATCTTTTTCCGACGAAGGCGCTGGCCCAAGATCAAGCAGCAGCATTGCATTCTCTTCTCGAAAAATTGGGGGCAGCAGCCACCATCCCGGTGCGGACTTATGACGGAGACACGCCCACCGCGCAGCGCAGGCAGATCCGCGAGGATGTGCGCGTGCTGATCACCAACCCGGATATGCTGCATACGGGTATTCTCCCCCACCACCCACGCTGGGTCTCTTTCTTCGAAAATTTGCAGTGGATTGTGCTCGATGAATTGCACGTTTATCGCGGCATCTTTGGTTCCAATGTCGCCAATCTTTTCCGAAGATTGAAACGTCTCACAACTTTTTATGGCGCCCAGCCAAAATTTGTTCTTACCTCCGCCACGATCGCCAACCCCAAGGAATTGGCAGAGCGCATTATCGAGGAAGAGGTGCGCTTAATCCCCGCCGATTTGGATGGATCCCCGCGAGCGGAGAAACATATTGTGCTCTACCGACCGCCCGTCATCGATCCAGCGCTGGGAATCCGCAGGGCGTACACGCTCGAATCGACGAAAATTGCCCAGCGCTTTCTGGGCGAGGACGTGCAAACCGTTGTTTTTGCACGTGCCCGACGCACCACCGAAGTGCTTCTGGGCTATGTGCGCGATGCCTACGAAGAGGCAGGGGGAGACCCTAATGCGATTCGCGGCTATCGCGGCGGCTATTTGCCCCTGGAACGTCGAGAAATCGAGAAAGGCCTGCGCGAAGGAAATGTGCGTGGTGTGGTAGCGACGAACGCCCTCGAACTTGGCGTCGATATTGGCCAATTGGGCGTTGCGGTTCTTGCTGGTTATCCCGGGACCATTGCCAGCTTATGGCAGCAGGCGGGAAGGGCCGGCCGGAGAAATGAAGTCTCCGCAGCGATACTCGTTGCCTCGGCGGCACCGCTCGATCAATTTGTGGTTAGCCATCCGAAGTACCTCTTTGAGGGTTCCCCTGAGCATGGCCTTATTCATCCCGATAATATGACCATCCTGTTGCGCCATCTGCGTTGCGCGGTTTTTGAGCTGCCAATGAAACAGGGAGAATCCTTTGGCAATGTCACGCTGGTCGATGAATATTTGGATTATCTTGTTGACGAAGGTCAGCTGCATCTTTCAAACGGCACGTATCAGTGGGTGGCCGATGTTTATCCGGCAGCGGGGGTCTCCTTGCGTGCCAGCAGCGATGATACGATCGTTATTCAGCGCATCGATCAAGGAAAACCAGAGGTTATTGGGGAAGTGGATCGGGCGGCAGCGTCGATTATGCTGCATGAAGGCGCCGTTTATACTCATGAGGGCCGCACCCATATCGTCTTGAACCTCGATTGGGAGAAGGCGATTGCAGAGGTTGAGACGGCGGCTGTGGATTATTACACCGATGCTTCCGAGAATATCAATCTCGAAGTCCTGGAAGTATATGATTCCAACGAGGCCCAGCCAGCACGCCGCGCGCATGGCTGGGTGCAAATAACAGCCCAGGCCACAACATACCGTAAGGTAAAGCGCTATACGCATGAAACGCTGGGATACGGCAAGATCGAGCTGCCGCCGCGCCAATTTGAAACCTCAGCGTATTGGCTGTGGATAGCACCTGAAATGGTGAAGAAACTGGAAGAAGACGGCGTGCTCCTGGCGCCGAATGACTACGGGCCCAGCTGGGCCCAGGCGCGCAAGGCGTCGCGTGTGCGTGATGATCATCGCTGCCGCCAGTGCGGGGTCAAGGAATTTGAAGGCAAAGAGCACAGTGTGCATCACTTGCGGCCGTTTCGCGAGTTCGGGTTCGACCCAGCAGAAAATCGCCATGACCGCCTGGCGAATGAACTGGATAACTTGCTCACACTATGCGCCTCATGCCATCAGCGCGCCGAATCAGCAAGGGGTGCGCGCAGTGCGCTGAGTGGTCTTGCGCATGCATTGGCGAGCATCGCCCCGTTGTATTTGATGTGTGACCCGCGCGATCTTGGTTCGCTGACGGAGATCCGCTCCGCGGAGACAAAAGGGCCCACCATCACGTTGTACGATAGCGTTCCCGAGGGTTTGGGCTTGGCGGAACGGCTCTACGAATTGCACGACCAACTTCTCCCCGGGGTGCTGGATCTCATTCATGGCTGCCAATGTGATGACGCCTGTCCGGTGTGTGTGGGGCCGGTTGGCCCTGGCGGCAGCGAAGTGAAACAACTGACAGTGCAGCTTGTTGAAGCCATAATCGGCTAGTTGTTCGGCTCCAAAAACGACCTCCAACCAGACTTCAGTCCAAATTCACATTTTAAAGACACATAATCTCGGTGGGCCAGGTGTTCTGGGTCCGATTCGCGAGCTGCGTGGTTGTTTAAGTGTACTTTTCAATTCCGCCGAACCCAATTTGTTTGTTCATCGCTGTTTTCTTGATAAAGTTGGCGAGGCGCTTCTGGAACTCATCCGGTCAGGAGCGCGCCCCCTCGATATAGGCGATACGGTATGCGGATATAGGGCGCCGAAAATGCTTGAAAGTGGCTCCAGGCGTCTTTATCGGACTTAATTGCCTCGAGGATGTCAGATGCTATTTTGAAATTTTCTTCAGAGAGATCGGGAAGGGTTCCCAGGACGTCGTCCATAATCTTGCCATCCTGGACTAAAGCGCGCAGCCTCTCGATATTGGTTTGGGAATAGGTGCTCTTGGGCTTCCGTACAGAAAACCTCTGCGCAACATTGTCTTGGTCGATGGTTTTCACCGTGCTGTCAATCCAGCCGAAACAGAGCGCTTCCTCCACGGCATCATTGTACGCGATGCGAGGTTTTCCGGTGTGCTATTTTGCATACACAAGCCAAACACCTTGCTTGGTTTTGTAATTGCGCTTCAACCACGCACGCCATTTTGTGCGATCGTTAAGGTGCAACAGCTGCTTCTCGGGGATTTGTTTAGGCACAGCGATCCACTTAATCTTCCCTCCGACGGGAAACTTTTGCCGGCTGCTCTGCCGCGATGAGGTCAAAGCAGAATACTGACGGCCCACTTGTGGGGTTCGCAGCATGTTCATACACGGGAAGAATAACAGAAAAATAAGTTACTTCGCCTCCTGCGAAATGCGCCAGGCGATTGCCTTGGCCTCATGCTCCCTGATGAAGACCATTAACTGAGATGTGAATCGCCATCCACGGGTATCCAGCTCATTTGCCATGGGTAGACTAGCGCTTTCTTCACTTTGCCGCAGCCATTCGATTGTGCGATTTATATTCGCGGCCATTCCTGCTTGGCGATCGAAAATCCCACGCAATCCAGCAATTGTTAGATTGCACGCATCCCGTGTCCGTTCGAGTGAGACGATTGGCATCACAGTTTCTTCCACCAGGGTTTCTTCTGCTCCCTGAAAATCAAGCATCCGGCCTCCCGAACACCGCCCGGCACTGCGGCCGACTCAAACGGAAAAATGTCAATGTACTCTCCCCAGGAAAAGACGAACTTGAGCCCGCCCATCAGCTCCTCCACAATCCTCGGTATGTCGCCGCGCTGTTGAACTCCGATGACGAGAACCTGTCTAGCTTCGCGGTCGTCCTCAATGAAGCACTGGGGCAGGTGTGCTTCGGTGATGCCATGAACCGCAGCCACAGCTCGCGCAATAGCCTTGGTTTTGGCTTCCGGCATCGGAGCTGCGGGAGCACCAAAGATCATCTTCGTGGCGGCTTTAATTTTTCGTTTGCTCATGACATGTTGTGATACCTATGTCCCGGTTTGGTTCAAGAGATCGTCACATTCGATAGTGTTTAGGTCTCAAGATCGGCTCTAAATTGCTCGAACTCGGCGAGCTTTCCCTCTCCCTCAGACCACCTCTTAATCTCGACTATGTCAACCTTATGGTCCTTGGTCACCATAACTGCCTGCGACAAGCATTGCAGATCCCCGTCGTGGTAATACCACGCCAATCGATCCTTCACGCAGTCGGTTGGCGAGATTATTCGCAAGATCCCTGTTTCCAGTTCGTGTTGATCAATATCTATGTCAAAGTCCTCTCCCATGGACAGAGGCCCAG
This sequence comes from Chloroflexota bacterium, assembly GCA_022561215.1. Taxonomy (GTDB): domain Bacteria; phylum Chloroflexota; class Anaerolineae; order Anaerolineales; family E44-bin32; genus JADFRQ01. The sequence goes on from JADFRQ010000063.1 coordinate 15,747, forward strand.
GAGGAAACTCAACAAGAAACTTAGTGTCGGTATGTTCGAAATGTCTGGCAACTTCCTGAAAGCCGATCTCTTCCATTGCCTTCCTTATCGTTGATCGGCGGGCTGAATATCGATTAACAAGATCGAGGTCATTCGAGACGTACTTGCCCGATGTATAGATGGCAACTACCGCACCCCCTGACAGTACGACGTCAATTCCCTTGTGGTACAAGTGCGATTGGACATATGCACCCACTTCAGCTTGGGTCATATCCTTCACTGACTTCACAGCGGCTTTCCTCTGCGTCTTGGCCGCCGACGAGAGTACTGGAGCCGTTCAATCTCCTTTGCTGGATATGCCTCCAGAGCTCTTGTCAGCAATTGCTTTAGCTCCGGAAGAAACGCATAGCGAGGGTTGAACCTGTAAACAACCGTTCGGCCCAGCTCCTTCCTTATCAATACACCGCCCGCCTCGAATTTGGCCAACTGCTTTTGTATCGAATCGGGGTCCGCGCCAAAGAATCTGGCAATTTCCCGTGCATACCCTTCCTCTCTGGCTAGGATATAGACGAGTACCCGCTCGGCGTTGACCGAGCCAAGTATAGTTCCCAGAAGGCCAATCTCTGTTTGGGAAGTCATTGTCAGAACATCTCTATCATATGTCAGATACAGTCTTTCATATGTCAGAGGTTATCTGATAATAAATGTCTTGTCAAGGGCAAGGGAAGTTGAGAGGATGCCGAGCGGCTGCGAGGCTGAGGCCGTGGGACTGCGTCCCACTTACAGCAGAATTGCAAAGCAACCTTCGGTTGCCGCAATTCTGCCAAGCTCTAGGGCGTTAGCCCGATAGCCGTCCGCTCCAGCGAATTGATAGCGAGCCATACCCGTCGATTCCGTTGCGACCAATTATCCAGCAATTGAGTCTTGCACGGATCTGAAACACGTTTGCTAGGTGCTTGCCCATAGGTGCCCTTGAATGAATCTGCGTTTAGCAAAAACGCCGTGTGCCTGCATGGGAGAGCGACTAGGTATGTGTCTCCATTTGATGCTGTTCCGTTACGAACGAGACGATTTCTTCGATCACCTTCGGATCTCGTAGGGCTCCTTGGTGACCCAGCCCGTCGGTAACAAGTAACCGAGCCCCAGTCCACTCAGAGGCAATTTGTTGAGTCTCATCGAATGTTGCCGAAGTGTCGCCCCGATCTGCGATAACCAACCCCGGAATGGTCAGTGACCTGGCGTGGTTCAGAAGCGAAAAGCACTCCACCGGGCGACCAAACCGTTCGTTGATCTTGTGGTGAAGCGCACGGATCACTCGCTCAGGTGGCTCGAGCATGTCCGCAAAGACGTCAATCAGCATGCTCAATTGTGCGGGTGGATTATTCACCGCGACGGCCCCAACCGGCAAATCGGGGTTTTCGGCCATCAAGAGAAGGGCGGAGGTGGCCCCAAATGAATGGGCGAAGATCGCATGAATCGGCGCATACTTTAGGATTGCGGCATTAATGGCTGCCCGTACTCAACCGCGTCGGTCATTCTTCCTGGCGAACCGCCATGGGCCGGAGCATCTAGAGCTACGACGCGGAATCCTGCCTGCACAAGCGGGCCCACAACATGCTGCAACGAACCTGCATTTGACGCCCAGCCGTGGATCACCAAGACGGTGGGTCCGCTTCCCCATGCGTAAGCGCCAAGATTCTTCTCGCGGAACAGCATTGACAGATGCTCTGCCTCGTCGAGCATCCGCCGTTCAGCGGCAGAAGGCTGCTTCGAGAACGGCATGAAGAACAGTCGGTTGACGACGACGGTCGCCAGCTTGGGGTGGATTGAGTCGAGCGCCCTCACAATGCCGCCGGCTGTCTTCAATTTAGCCGAATTAGGATATGCCCTATGGGCAGTATTGGGGTTCATCGCTCAGCGCAAATACCTTGATAAGAAAGCCACCCTTGGCAGAATGGGGTGGCTCTCCTTTCGTGATGGCTTGTAAATAAGCCTACTTTTTTAATCTTGCCCACTTCCAGGCGACGACCAAAGTCGAAAAGCCAAGTACATCAAAGGCAAAATTAAAGGGAAAACGCATGTTGATTCCCTCTTCAAGCCCTGTCCCAACATGGTCCAGCGAATGCCCCACCCAAATAACAAGCAGCAACAGCGCCACGCCGGAAACTATGCGCCTGGATACTCCTCGGTCAAAGGTTCTCAGCAGCATTAACATAAGAGCGCCGCCGGCAAGAACAAAAGCGATCATCCACAAAACGCTCGTG
>JADFRQ010000017.1 GCA_022561215.1 Chloroflexota bacterium
GCTCGTACCATTCGGATGAAAGGAAAAGGTCAGGGGCTGGGGATCGAATACTAATCCCTCGTGCTCAGCCTTCCGGCGCGCACGTTGGCGTTGTGCTAATTGACCACGTGCCTGCTCGCGGTAGCCGATATTGTTGTAGGCGCAGAAGGGGATCTGCTTGCCATCTGGCAGCAAGATCACTTTGCAGCACTTCATTACATTCTTTTGATTGAAGGTCCAGGGGTCGAGGAAATCCTGAAGCGCAATCATAAACACACGGTCCGCGATCTCCGCGAGCTCCGCATCCTCCAGCAGGCCGCAGATGGAACAAGACAGTGCAAACTCGCGGCCAGATTTCTTCGTCCCTGGGACAGCCGAGGAGGACCAAAGCCCCTCGAGTGTGGTCTGGATAATTTCTGCGCTGAACTCGCCGATATCAGGTAGCAATCGATTCGACACGTAGTCAAGATAATCCTCGACATTGAGAAATCGCGGCAGAGGTAGGACCGTGTCGCCCTCGACATAAGCATAAGTCATTGAGTTGCAGGTGGGGAAACAGCATGGGACGGGGAAGAAATCCGTCTTAACAAAAAGTCCATCGGTCTGCGCTTCAATCAGGCTGATGATGTCGGGGTTCGTCATGCGCGTCATGGGATCATGCTGCCCATGACGGCCTGAATGAAACGCGGGTTGAAAGGTGATTCCGCGCACTGCCGGGTGATCAATTCCAAATCTGACGATGGCGCCCAGCTCATGTTCATTAACATTTCGCTCAACTGCGGGCACAAGAACAACCGTGCAACCGATATCGGCGAGCCGATCCAGCGCGCGCAGCTTCTCGTCCAGAATGTCTGCTTCGCCCCTTAGAATGCGGTAGGTTTCCGACTCGAATCCGTCGAACTGAAAATAAATCGCCGGCTTGGGATCGATCCCGGCAAGCTGCTCGAGGAACTCATCGTCGGTGGCGATGCGTTTGCCGTTTGTATTAATCATTACGTGGCGAATATTCCGCCTGGTGGCCGCTTCCAGCATGGGGATGATCTCCGGATGAATCGTCGGCTCACCACCCGAAAACTGAATCGCATCCGGCTGGCCCTCGGTCTCCACGAAGTGATCCAGGATTCCTTCCACTTCTTCCAGAGTGAGATTGAAACCTGCGCCGGCGTCCGCGAAGCAGAGCGGACAATCCATGTTGCAGGCGCTGTTTACTTCGATGATGCCCAGGCACGCATGCTGTTGATGGTCGGGGCAGAGTCCGCAGTCGTGCGGGCAACCACGATCAATTTCCGTCGAGAATTTCAGTGGGAGCGTGCCCGGTTTATTGAAACGCGCGGAGGCTACGTAAGCCTCAGCATCCGCATAAATCAGCGCCTCGAAAGGTCCGTGCTCCGGGCAGCGCTTGCGCATGTAAACCTTATCCTCGCGCAATAAAATGTGCGCGTCGATCACTCGACGGCAAACGGGACAAATACTTCGTGTAAGTTCAAAGAAAACGGAATCGGAATCTTTTTTTAAGATGTCGGGCGAAGAAGGGACCATCGAAGAAGAACTCATTCGAATAACTTTAGTGGAAATTTCCTGGGCAGGGTGTGAGCGGGAATACAACATCTGGCCCTCGTCAAACCTTTGCCTGAGCACACCCTCCCACTTAACCAGCTCGCGAGAATGTTATGGAAACTTTCGGTTGCTCGTGATCCTGCACCCTGCAGTTACGCGCCTGCTCCTAGTTGCATTATCCTGACAGTATAAGTCCGAATAAGGATAGGCGCGGTGGCGGTCGTCCCCATTGGATCCGACCTTGCGATGGAAATCACCGCCATTGCGGATGCGGTCAATCTGGCCTCCCGACTGGAACCAACGGCCGATCCTGGCACCGTTCAGCTCGCCGAGAACACCTACAAGCTTGTGACGCCCATCTTTGACGTTTAACCGCTAGGCGGCGATCGAGGTGAAGGGAAAGCGCAGGGACGTGCTGGCCACCTGCCCAGAGATCTCGCTGATGCGATGCTGGGCTAAGCTCCTTGGCGAGAACCAGGTTGAAAAACGGTCGCCCGGTGCCTACCTTCCCCAGCGCTCGCTACCTCTTCACTCAGAAGGAGTGGGATTTCTGGAAGGGCAGACCCCCGGACCAGAGTTACAATCCCCCCTGCCTCGACGACAGCGTGGTGCCTGTGATCGAATCCGGGCAGGCCGAGTGTCGTGATGGCTGACTATGGGATCGACGACCTTGAAAATACTAGGTACAATTTTAGCAAATGGATGGTCGGCGCTCTTCGATCCGCGTGCTCCACGCGTTGGCCGCAGAAGGAATGGATGGATCAATCTCGCAGCCTCTCCAATTGGATCAACCGACATTGGTTGGCAATGTTTAATAGCCTGGTCGGACTGTTTGTTCTTGGCGCTCTAGTAGCCCCAGCAGCAATGAAGGCCGGTTACACTGGGCCGGCGAAGGCGCTCTACACTATCTACGGATTTACCTGCCACCAACTTCCTCAGCGCTCCTACTTCTTGTTTGGCCGGAGTCTAATGTACCCGGCTAATCAGATCTCTGAGGGCTGGCCCGAGGCCGGATCGCTTCTGGAGCAGCGATCGATCGTCGGCGATCCAGATTTTGGTTACAAAGTGGCAATCGCTAACCGCTGTTCAGCCATATACCCAACAATCCTATTTGCTGGCTTCATCTTTTCCCTCAGACGGCGCCGGGTAAAGGCCTTATCGATGAAGGGATTTATTGCTTTGTCCTTTCCGATGGGACTGGATGGTGGCAGCCATTTGATAAGTGAGATAACACGAACCGGGTTCAGGGATGCCAATGTTTGGCTCCAAGTGCTCACGCGAAACGCTTTTGCACCAGATTTTTATGTCGGTGATGCGCTTGGATCCGTCAACTGGCTGTTCCGTACGCTTTCGGGCGCTTTGTTCGGGATCGCAATTGTTTGGTTTGCCTATCCAATCCTGGCACAAGCCTTTACGGAAACTAGTTTGCCGTCGGCTAGTGGAGAAGTTTCGGATGGCTCATCTTTGCCAATGAAACCAGGATAGGCTTGACAGGATAAAGCGAAGATCTCCGCGGATAAAAGCTCACATGCCGACCGCGTAATTCATTGACTGCATCGACGCCATCCATATACGTAATCCCTTCAAAAATGGATGGTTTGCTGGAGCATCCGATCGGATACAAACCCTTCCTTCTTCCCCTCCGAGGTCTAATCCCCTTGCGCTACAATCAACCCTGCGAATGATGAACAGCATTTTGATACAAAAATAGAAACTGTCTGCTGTGCAAAAAACAATGAATTACCTGCGGTAATTATCCTAAACGCCAATCGACACACCGCGTTTTTCCATATGTGCGCGAATCGCTTCCGGGTAAACAAACAATGCCGGCGCTCCGCCCGAATGCAGCATCAGGATGCGTTGCCGCATGTCAATAGAACGTCTGCGCCGTTCGTTCCGGCATAGGCAATTTCGCATTCCAGTCTATGCGGGTTTTTACCACCCAGCGCTAGATCCATCAGATCAACGCGCTTGAGATAAAACTCAATGTTTAATTCTTTGCTCAGGTGTGGCCGTTAATCGAACGGTGCTGGCCGTCGCGTTAATTCTTCGTGCGGATACTGACGCAAGGCTTCAGCATTAGAACACCTCATCGGACCTCACTTCGTACATCATTTTGCAATTAAGATACGGCTGATCATTAGGATCGCAACAGCAATCAGAGCAAGAGCAACAAAGCGCCGCAGCTGTTCTGGTTTAAGCGCATGCGCAACACGCGCCCCGACGATCACCCCAAACGATTGGATCACACCCAGCATTGTGCCTGACACCAGGTCAATCTCACCAAATAAGCCGAAACCGATCGCCGCCGCAAGGGCAATCGGCACTTGCACCACCTGGCTGGCGGCGATCGCCGCAAGAGCATTTATCTTCATGAACATCAACATGGGCACCAGCAGCACTGGACCTCCGGTGCCGGTCAATGCCGAGCCAAAGCCGGTTACCACTCCGAGCAAGACGAGGGAACCCCGGCCTAGTCTAGCTAACAAACGCTCCCCCTCCGCGCGCGATAGCAAGGTGTTCAGTCCCGATCCTAGAATGAGTGCTGCCAGCAGCGGGATGAGGATTGCACTTGAAAGCGCCACATTCGCACGCGCACCCAGGACTGCAGCGGGAATGATGCCGATCATCAACCACGCAACAATATTCCAGGAAATACTGCGTGAGTACGTAATTGTGCCCACAATGCCCGTAAACAGGAAACTCCAGCTGCTCATCGCCGTGGCGATATGCAGATCAACACCCAAACCGTAAAAAAGAAAGGGAACGAGCAACACGCCACCGACTCCAAAGGTGCCAATCATGGTGCCCGTAATTAAGCCTACGATCAATAGAAGTGGGGACATTATTCAAACCCGTGAATTAAGCGATGAGCGGGCATACAAAAGCAGGAACACTATGCAAAATAGACTCTGCGATAATGGACGTCAAGGGCATGTTGGCGAGGATTCGTATATTTGCACCCCGGCAACGAAACAGCGCGAGTGGGGTCGGGTGCGCCGAAGTGCAGAGCGGCATGCACAACCCGCGACAGTGGTCGGGAATAGTCAACTCGCGGGGGCGCGATCCCCATTATCTGCGGGCGCCGGTCGGCTGGTTGGCCATATCAGGAAGATCAGGTTGTCCCAAACGATATGGCTGACAATCAGCGCGCCGAGCATGAGCAGGCCGTACAGAATTCCGGCGGAGCCGAAACCCAGCACGGCTTCGCCGGGGCCGATGCGCGTCTTGCGCAGCTGCGGCTTGAGCAATAATGACAGCGCGCCGAGCACAGAACCTGTGGCCGTCATCCGATGCCAAAATCTCGAGCGCGGCCCACGGAAGGTAGCCGTGAAACAGGCCAGAGCCAACCTCTACGCTAGACCCGTGATCGGAGTGTTCTTTTTCAATGGCGGTTCAGACGGCAAGCGCCAGCCCCACGACAAAAAGCATGCCGATAGCGGCGTGTAGTTGCGCAGTTTCCAGGTCGATCTTGGCGATGGCGCGCTTGTTCCACCCAAGAACCTACCTCTGCTACTTCCCCTCGAGAGGCGAAACCTATTCCGATTGGGCGTGCGAGTTCACTCATACGTGCCTCCTGCCCGGATGTGCACAAACTAGGCTCTAAATGTGTGGTCGGCCTTCCTAATCATTATTGTAAAACATGAAGTGGCCAAGCGCGCACCGAATGCGCGGCCGAGATCGCATGGCGGCTGCGGCAGGCAGCCGCGGGGAGCGCGTGGATAGCTGATGCGTAGGTAGGGCCGCGTAAATGCCAACCAAAACGAATCTTTGCTGTGCAACTCTGCAACGCCGCATAGCCGCCGACTCCGTGCAAGAATCAACGTATACTGGAAAAGTCCATCCGGCCCTGTCAGGCAATGCAGTCAGGCATCAACCGACGCGCAGCAATAACCGCCAAGCTCGGGAATATACATTCTTAGCAGGCGAATACGAAGTATGCTTTCTCAATAAGTGCCCTGAGAACCCAGAAGAAGGAGAAATAATGCTTTCCAATCCGAGTAAAAACCTAGGAACAATTTCTGTTTGGTCAGGCGAAGAGGATTACCATGTGCAGAACGCCACTCAGGTGCCAGTGGTTCACAGCGTCTCCTTTGGATACAAGGATATCGATGAGTGGCTGCAAGTGGCGCTGGGTCAGAAATCAGGCCATATCTATGGACGCAACAGCAACCCCACCGTACATGTTTTTGAAGAAAAAGTTCGCCGGCTTGAGGGGGCCGAAGCTGCCACCAGCGCCTCGACCGGTATGGGCATCATCAGCAGCACCTTATTTGCCCTGCTCTCTCCAGGCGACCGGGTGGTTTCGGTGAAAGACACCTATGGAGGCACCAGCAAGCTTTTCCTTGAGTTTCTTCCCCGTTTTCAAATTGACGTAATGCTGTGCGATACCACAGACCATGCGGCGATTGAGGCCGAGGTGGCCAAAGGATGCCAGGTACTTTATTTGGAAAGCCCGACCAATCCTAGCGTCAAAGTGATCGATATCGCGCGACTCGCCCAGGCAGGGCATGCTGCCGGAGCCATCGTTATCATCGATAATACGCTTGCTACTCCCATTAACCAGAACCCGCTGGATCTGGGGACCGATCTGGTTTTGCACAGCGCAACCAAGTTTTTAGGTGGTCATGCGGATGCGTTGGGTGGCGTAATTTGTGGCAGGAAAGAACTGGTCGACCAGATTTACCACTTTCGCGAGATTAACGGAGCGACTTTGCATCCCATGGCTGCCTATCTGCTGCTGCGCGGCATCAAAACTTTGCATCTGCGTGTGCGTCAGCAAAACGAAAGCGCGCTTGAAATTGCTCGTTTCTTGGAATCACACGCGGCGGTTGAACGCGTCCACTATCCCGGATTGGAATCGCATCCCGGACACGAGATTGCGCGAAAGCAGATGCGTGGTTTTGGAGGCGTGCTTAGTTTTGAATTAAAGGAAAATACATTTGAGGCAGTGCGGAATTTTCTGCCGCGTCTGCGCTACGCACATTTGGCTGCCAATCTGGGTGCGGTAGAGACCATTGTTGGCCCGCCGGTAACGACCAGCCATGTGGAACTTACTGCCGCGGAACGTGCGGCCATGGGCATCCCGGAGAGCTTGATTCGCTACTCCGTCGGCATTGAGGATACCGAAGATCTCATCGCCGATTTAGAACAGGCGCTGAGCACGATTGCTTGATGATACATCAATATGGGCGAAAGACACGCGGCGAGCCCGCGTTTATTTTTGTAGATGTCTAAAAATAAACCCTAATAAAATATCGATCTTCCCAACACATATCGGACGGGCAACCGGAACCAAGCATGCGTACATGTTGTTGCTGCCTCAAAACAATTCCCATCTCGCGTAAGGGTGAAGGCTCAAAATTCACCCTCAGAACTTAATGTACAATTGGCCGAATTCAATATCTTCAACACAAAAAGAAATTCAATGAACAGGATATTTGCTTCAAGATAGGCGACAATCCGCAGCGAAAAAGGGATGCCTCCGTGTTTATCGCCCTTCCAATTTTAACTTTTGTACTACTTTTTTACTTGATCCATGAGAGACGGCGCGTTGACGAGCAGCCGGGCGCGGATTGGCGTGGTTCCTTTCTCCTGGCTTCTCTGTTTTGGGGCGCACTTGTCGTTGCAATCACGGAAGGATTGAGCTTCTTTACGGCGATCACTCGATCCTGGGTAATGGTCTTATGGGCGGTCGCGTTTTTTACCACGCTCTGGATCGGCGTTCGCAGAGGCATATTCCGCACGCCATTGCCAATGTTAAGGCTTCGACGGAATCAATTCACGCCTTTCGAATGGTCGATCCTCATCGCGATGGGGGTGATCGTTTTAAGCCTTGCCGTCGTTGCCGGGATCGCCCCGCCCAATACCACCGACGCGCTGCTTTATCACATTGCTCGCATCGCACACTGGATCCAGCAATCGAGTTTGGAACACTACGCAACTGCATACCGCATTCAACTTTGGGCATCACCCTTTGCGGAAATGTCAATCCTTCATTTCCAACTGCTATGGGGGAGCGACCAGCCCGCAAACATGATCCAATGGTTCAGCCTGCTCGGGTCACTCCTTGGGGTGACGGCAATAGCGCGGCTGTTGGGCGCCAGTAAAAGAGGCCAGCTTCTCTCGGCCGCTTTTGCACTCAGCATCCCCATGGGCATCCTCCAGGCGACCAGCACACAAACAGACTTTGTAACCGCATATTGGCTGGTCAGTTTGATTTATTTTGTACTCTTGAGCAAACATAAATCTTTGTCTGCGTTGGAAACGACCGCTATTGGTTTATCCGCCGGACTTGGCCTCTTAACCAAGGGAACTTTCTATCCACTCGCTTTGCCAATCTTGTTGTGGTATTTTCTTCCACGCTTGAAGGTTGAAGGTATCCAGAGGGCCCTACGTGAAGGGCTCACTTTCGCCGCCAGCGTACTTCTGATCAACCTGGGATTCTGGGCGAGGAACCTCGCCAGTTTTGGAGGGGTGCTTGGACCGAGAGATGCCATTGGTCAACACACGGGATTGAGCATCGCTCCCGGAAATTGGATTTCTAGCATCCTCCTACATGTTGCCCAGAACTATGCTTCCCCATCGGTCGCGCTGAGCGATGGCATCACCACATCCATCAATTCTTTCAACTCCCTGCTAGGCATTGATGTGCCAGAATTTGAATTGGTCTGGGCATGGAACCAGGAGGATTTCGCAGGAAACCCATTGCATTTGGCCGCTCTTTTGCTGTTGATCGTGATATTTTCCCTGTTCAAGCGCAGGATCGATGCAAAGTTTCTTAAGCAATATCTTTGGGTTTTTCTCGCTTCGTCCCTGCTCTTTGCTGTTGTAGTTCAGCCCAATCGCTTCATTACTCGCCTGCAGCTCCCGCTCCTGATGATTGGTGCTCCCGCGATTGGAGCCGCGTTCTCTCGATTACGTATCGAACGCATGAGTAAATTTCTGATGCCTGGTCTGCTCGTTGTTTCCATCCCCTGGGTATTATTCAACAGCGCCCGACCCATCATCGCCATGCGAGCGGGGCCGGAACCATGGGCGATATCTTGTATCTTCGGATGCACGCGAACAGGGAGTATTTTCTTCCGCTCAAGAGAGAACTTATTTTTCGCGTACTGGCCTGATTTTCAGGAACCGATCACCACCGTCGCTGAGAAAATCGAAGCTTCAGAATGTAAGAAGGTTGGCCTGAGGATCGACTCGCACGACAGGGAATACCTTTTCTGGTGGAGCCTCGATGCGCCGAATGATCATTTGCGGATCGAATCCATCTCAACCTACCCGGAGTTGGAAAAGTACCTCGACCCATCCTTTGAGCCCTGCGCCATAATCTGCACCATTTGCGGTGACCGCACTGAAGCATTTGGGATGGAATTGCGCTACAACCAGCAACTGCTATCACTGTTCATGGGAGAGGGCTTTACCAAAGAAATCGACCGATGAACTTAATCCACAAATCAATGCATAAGCCATAGTTCTTCCAGGACAACCTTCTGAAGGGCGAAAACCGAACCCTTTAAGATTCCTTCCAATTTCATGAATGGGTCACGACGTTTTCGCCTTGCGCTCCACCGGCGTTGTGGTCCTGTTTGCTTTTATCCTCAACCAGGTTTCTCTCGGGCTTGGGCATCAACGTCATCGCCGCAAAAAATGCCAAAATCGGCTCAACCGGTACCCTGAATCTTGCTTCCCCCGCCGCGCCGGGGGTTAGTACAAGATAAAGGGCGATTACCAGGAAAAGGATAGCCATCGTCCTCAATTCGACCTCTCCATCGCGCAGCATATGTATGAAACCAATGAGGCTCAATCCTGAAATTATGAGTGTATAGAGAAGGCCCCAGGCAAGCAAAAACAATGCGCTGATGGAATTGGAGATTGATAGGTTCACGAGCGCCTCCTTAATCATGGACAATTTCCCACTGAGCAGGGCACTAAGGATTCCGGATCCCTCGTAAGGTTGATCTGTTATTAATTTCATCCAGGTTCCGACTTCGGTCCCCAGTACTGTACGTGCAATTCCACGCGTTTGAACTTTGATAAAGTCGACGGGGTAAGAGCGGATGATGGATAATAGGGCGGAACCATCCGTATTCATCTCCTGAACCTTTAGTTTTGCATCTTCCCAACCTATTCCTTCCGCTTCAACGAGACTCAGCGCGAGATGGTATGCATTGACGGTGGCCGCACTTACCGTTGAAAGTGTCAGTTCACCGTACTTCGCATTATTGCGCAAAAACCATGGTGTGACGACGAGTATGCCCATGAAAAAGAACAAGGCAATTCTACGAGCCGCAGGAATCCAGGCAGCCTTTAAAAGATATCCAAAAAGAAGCCACACTCCCCAAATGAGCATTAAGTAAAGACCAATCGGCCTGATCAAGCTTAATCCACCGAGCAGCAATCCTATGGGCCAGAGCGGGAATTGATCCCTCACAACTCTCCAGGTCATGAACAAGGCGAGTAATAATCCAGCGGCAAAAAGTATCTCTGTCATGATGGTCGCCGACCAAAAGAGCGCATTCGGACTCAGCAGGAAGAGTATCGACCCCAGAATTCCAGCACGTTGGTTGATCATTTCATTGCCAAGCGCATAAAGTAGCAGTGCACACAACAACCCCAAAACGAATTGGACCAACACAACCGCACTTAATGAGCCGGCGGAGATCCAAAATATCCCGGTGAGGAATAGGGGATAACCTGGAGCTCGAAAAAGGTCAATTTGTGGCGCTATTGCGCTTTCATAACGGCCGCTATCCAGGATGTTTTGGGCTAATGACAAATACTGCTCAGAATCGATCGTAATGCCTCGAGCCGGTTCAATTAGTGGATTAAGTATGAGCACAAATCGAAGTAGTATTAAGCCGAGCATCCCTGCGATGATGATATAGTTTCGTCTCTTCAATCCCACAGAACACCTCGCCAACCAAAACTCAATTTGCCATTATGCTGGTGATTGCCCTATTCGCAACATCCGTATTGTAGTGGAGGTTGCGGCATCGTTGAATTAAAGTTCCCGTCTGGTCATAAATTTTTGTTTTTTTCATACCAAAGCAATCCCTCACTTCCCGATGATTGCTGCGAATTTCTTTCGACATTCTCGCCGCGCGATAGTAGAGTTAGATTAAGGCGAGAAAACGTCGACAGATTTCAGGTAGACGTCACTCAAGGCAATGAAAAACTTCAATACAAATAACCTATCGAGGAGCATCGACCCATGAGCGAAGAGGAAAAGAAGAAAGAAGAGGATAAGAAGGAGAAAGACAAAGAGAAAAAGCGCAGGATGCTGGGGATAGAGCCGGTCGAAACTCAGCATGAGCTTGTCCTAAAGGCAGGAAAAATTAAGTATACGGCGCGTGCGGGTGCAATTGCGCTGAAAGATGACATGGATGAGACTGAAGCGGAGGTATTCTTCACCTCTTACGAACTCATCGATGTGAAGGATCAATCGCATCGCCCGCTGACTTTTGTCTTTAATGGTGGCCCGGGGTCGGCTTCCATCTGGCTGCACATGGGCGCGCTGGGTCCGCAGCGCGTGATAATGGAAAAGGAAGGTTGGATGCCGCCTCCCCCCTACCGGCTGGAAAATAACGAATATACCTGGCTCGATCAAAGTGACCTGGTTTTTGTCGATCCCGTGGGCACAGGCTACAGTCGGGCGGCGAAGGAGGAACTCGAGAAGAAATTTTGGAGCTACAAGGGTGATATCGAGTCGATGGGGGAGTTCATCCGCCTTTACCTGAGCCGCTACCTGCGCTGGTCTTCGCCACTTTTCCTTGCCGGCGAAAGCTATGGAACCACACGCTGCGCGGGGCTCGCCGGGCATCTCGTTGAAAAAGGGATTGCCTTTAACGGCATCGTGCTGATCTCGACTGCGCTTGATTTACGACCCATCTTCTTCTCACCGAGTGATGATCTGCCTTTTCAGCTCTTCGTCCCGACATACGCCGCCACCGCCTGGTACCATCAAAAGCTAGAGCCAGAGCTACAGAAGCTGTCGCTCAGCGAGCTGCTGGCCGAAGTCGGAGCCTGGTCGGCGAATGAGCTCACGGTGGCACTGATGAAGGGCGACCGCATCGTGGCCGAGGAACGCCGCGCGGTTGCCCGGAATCTGGCCAAGTACACTGGCTTAGATCTCGACTATGTACTCGGCAGCAACCTACGCATTCATATGCAGCGCTTCGGCATGGAGCTTCTGCGTAATGAGAGACGCAGCGTGGGGCGCCTTGACTCTCGCTTTAAGGGTGTGGAAGCATTAAGTGTGACCGAGGTCCCCGAATTCGACCCTTCAATGCTGGCAATCAAGCCGCCCTACACCTCAACTTTCAATCACTACGTGCGCGCAGAATTAGGCATGGAAACTGATCTTACGTATGAGGTGCTCAACCGTAAAGTGATTGAGTCATGGGAGTGGGAGAAGAGCGGCCTGCCCACCACTGGGGAAATACTGCGTGGAGCGATGGCCAAAAACCCGTTCATGAAAGTATTTGTCGCTCAAGGTTTGTACGACCTGGCCACGCCGTCCCTCGCTACCGAATACATGATCACGCATATGAATATCGACGCTAAATTAAAAAAGAATGTGCGCATGGAAACTTACGAAGCCGGGCACATGTTTTATTTGGACGTTGAATCGCTGGCGGCCTTTAAGCAAGATATCGATACCTTCATCCAAGATGCTGAATAACGTTAGTGCCCAATTCTTCTTGACAGCGCTGGCTCAACAGCCTCGTTCAATTGATCGTTTAACATCCATGCCGCGTCGTAAGAGCCCGAGCTTCAGCGCGCATCGCTCCAACGATTCTGCAAGATGGGTCCGCGACAAACGGAAGGAGAAATCGATCCCGAGAAGGTTTTGCAAAGCCTATGTTTTGCAAGGATCACCTCGTTTATCATAAGCCTCGATCCTTCCAATCCGGAAACGAGGATTCTTAACCTATCACATCTTGAAAGGCTCGCGCTCAGAATGACATCAAGGACCAACGAATTGATCGAAAATAGGCAGATAAAGGAATTGGAAAAAAACCGTGAGGTAAAAAAAGCTTCTGCAAGATCTTCTTGCGGAAGTGCAGACTATCCTGGGCGATCAATTTTACGATTTCTACCTCTACAGCTCACCGACAAACGGCGATTTCGATGCCTACCGCAGCGATGTTGATTTCGCGGTGGTGATTCAGAGCAAACTACCCGTTGAAGTCATTGACGATTTGGATGTGATGCACAGGAGTCTGGCAGCGAGCGATAATATGTGGGCGCAGAAACTGGAAGGAGCTTACCTTCCCCGGAAGAAGCTGCGGCACCACGTTCGTAATGATCGGCCCGTTCCCATCATTAACGAGGGGCGCTTCTAATGGTCCCCGCTGGACATTGATTGGGTGATCCAGCGTCACGCCCTTCGAGAGTATTAATCTGCGCTAGCTGGCCCCTCCCTGCGGGACTTGATCGATCCGGTAGAAGAGGATGATTTGCGAGGAGCAGTAAAAGCAGGTATCGACGGGTGGTGGGAGCCCATGATCCGCGATCCGCAGCGGCTTGAAACGCCTGAATATCAACCGTTTGCAGTTCTATCCATGTGCCGTACGCTTTATAACCTTCAATATGGGAGCCCTATTTCTAAATCCGCAGCGGCGAATTGGGGTATACGTGCATTGCATCCAGAATGGACTGACTTAATTTCCAATGCGCTGTCCTGGCGCCGATGCGATCCGATTGAGGGTATCGAGCGCACAGTCGTTTTCATGCGCTATGCTTTCGAACGCAGCAAAACGATAGAAAATTAATGAAATCAGATCCCGAATGGGTTGTCGAGATTTTTCAATTTCGCGTTGGAGCATAACGACTGATGCGCATACGTTCAGTGCCCTAGGTTTCATTGGCGACATTATGCCGTATGCCGCTTTGGGCGCTGGCTTGCGGTCTGCCGGGCAGCTGGTGTCCTCTATCACCTCCGAAAATTTCAGAGCGCTCCTGATGGAAAAAGGTCTCGAATCTAACTTGATCCCCGGTGGTGCTGAACAGCTCGTAACAAAATTGCTAGCGTCCGTTAGCGATCACTCATTCTGGGATTTCGCGATGTAGCGGAGTGAATTGTCCAGCATGCTGAACGCCTCGCCCTCTCCTAGCAGAATCGGATCTCATCCTTATTCAACATCTAAGCGGCGCCTATGGATTCGCTTTCGCCAAGAAATTTGGGATTCCCCACTGGATTGTCGCTACAATCCGCTAGCGAGAACTGCTTCTTTCCCGATGGTTGGTTGGCCAACTGATTTTTCCACTATCCCCGGCTACAACGGGATGGCCTATAAGCTGTCCGAATGGGCCGTTTAGCAATTGCTTAAGGGCTCGATCAATCGCTCGAGGTCAAACGCTCTCGGTTTACCGTCAATCATCGGCTCTGATTACTTCAAAGTGTTCACGAATCTGGATTCCGTGTGCTCAATGTATTCAGCGCACATGTGCTTACGAGACTAACCGACTGGGGATCAAATATTTTCATGACGGGTTCTTGGTAAAATCAAGATTCGAGATGAAGCGCCTCTGAGAAGTTAATGTATTTCGTCGAAAGTGGAACTCCGCCGCTCTTCATCGGTTTCGGAAGCATGCCGATCGCCATACAAAGGGCGAACTCAACGATACACAATTTGGGGCGCTGGAGGCGTTGTACCATCTCGGCGCACTGCCACAGAAGACGATCGGCAAGAAGCTGCTCATCAGCAAATGCTACGTGGTCTCTGTAGTAGATGAGCTAGAAGATCGTGGATTGGCGGTTCGCCAGCGAGATATCCATGACCGCAGATGAGTTAACGTTCATATCACGGAGGAGGGTCGCAGATTTATTGATCGGGCCTTTCCCTTGCATGTCGATGCCATTGTCGAGGAATATTGCTGCCTCACCGCCCGCGAACAAAATGAGCTTTCACAACTATGCCGCAAATTAGGCATCAAGAAAAAAATTAAACCTTTTTTATTTGCTGGTTAAGTTCAGTTACGAACAGTTTATTACCGAACGAATAAAGCAGGATTAAATGATGAATAATCACCCACTATTTGCTGCCAGCATCGATCCTTCCGCCGCAGACCCTAGGGAGCCTTTTGAGCGAGCGCGCATTGCCGACGAAAATGGGCTCGATCTGATCACGATTATGGATCACCCTTACAACGCACGGCTCTTCGACACTTGGACCCTGCTCACGGCGATCGGACAGGCTACGCGCAATATTCATCTCGCCACAAATGTCGCCAGCCTTCCCTTGCGCCCTCCTGCGTTGTTAGCCAAGCAAGCGGCCACCCTGGATATTCTCACGGAAGGACGAATGGAGCTCGGACTGGGGGCCCCGCCGGATCGTACTGGGATGGGATCTCGCGCTACGGTGGTCCCAACCGCAGCCCGGGCGAGGCCTATCAGGCATTCGAGGATGCGTTGCACATCACGCGCGGCATGTGAGATAACGCCGGAGGCCGATTTGCGTATGAAGGCGAAATCTATAAAGTGCGGTTCATTCGACCCGGGCCCAAACCGGCGCATAAAATCCCGATTTGGATAGGCGCTCGAGGCCCGCGTATACTGCGTCTGGTAGGGCGCATGGGTGACGGCCTTTTTGCTTCCTACAATTATGACCGGCCAGAGAATTTGGCTGCAGCCAATCAGCGAATTGATGAGGGCGCAGCTCAAGCAGGAAGAGATCCGAGTGAGATTCGCAGGGGTTACAACTTGATGGGGGTCATTGAGCTGTGCAGCGGAGAAAAGTCAGCCTCTGACGCGGAAGGCAAAAATCTCTACGGGGTCACGAACTATTGGGTCGAGAGAATTCTTAATTGGTACACGGAATTCCGTCAAGACACCTTCATATTCTAGCCAAGTGCTGGCAATGCTCATTTGCAAATCGAGGCATTCCCCAGAGAGTTCGCTCCGGCCGTGAGAGAAGCGTTCGCGATAACTTAATTCTTGGAAGAAAGGAAAGGACTATCATGACCGAACTCTATATCGCCACGGGAAAATCATTTGCCCATCTGACGGAGAATGGTGATAAATGGAGGGTACGCACCGCGTTAGAAGGCAAAGGCATTCGATCGATCGCCGTCGATCCGGCGAATGCCGATGTGGTTTATGCTGGCTCCGCAAAATACGGATTGTGGAAGAGCCTGGATCGCGGGCTCACCTGGCATGCTCTGGAACTGCCGGAAAGCTATGTTTATTCCATCGCCGTAAGCCCGGTCGATGGAACATTGTACGTGGGGACCGAGCCGAGCAGGCTCTTCAAAAGCATGGATGGTGGAGAAATATGGGAAGAATTAAGCGCGCTGCGTTCCATCCCTTCTGCACCCACGTGGAGTTTTCCTCCAAAACCTTGGACCTCGCATGTGCGCTGGATCGCGCCCAATCCACAGGACCCGCAGCTCCTGTTGGTAGGCATAGAGCTAGGCAGGGTGATGTACAGCAACGACGGTGGAGAGACATGGGAAGATCATCGACCTGGCGCAGTTAAAGATGCGCATGAACTGGCATGGCATCCATCCGATTCGAACCGAGCATACGAGGTGGGCGGTGGTGGTGCCGCTTGGAGTTTTGATGGTGGAAAGGCGTGGAAACCCTCGAATATGGGTCGCGATCGGCACTATGTTTGGGCGTTAGCGGTTGATCCCTCCACCCGGACATCTGGTTCATTTCAGCAACTTATCATGCAGGAAAGGCGCATTCTGGAACCTTTCACGGTAATCACGGTGCCGATGCCTATGTCTACCGCTGGCAAGGCGAGGGTCCCTAGGAGCCTCTAACTAGTCTAACCAAATCATGCAGCGTAATGGCCGTACGCTCTCGCTATGGTTGATCAGCAGCTTATCACCGGCTTTGCCGATGGTTCCATCAGCATAAGCATCGACCGCGGAGATTCGTGGAAATCCTTGGACCCGGATGGGGAAGCCATTGATGGAATCTCGGCAATGGCAGCCGTGGCGTAAGGAAAATAAATGATCCATACAGAACATAAAATCAGCGTCGTGGGACTATCCGGCAGCTTGCGCCCAGGAAGTACCACTAAGTCAAGATTGTTCTGGAGGGCGCGCGAGAAGCTGGAGCAATAACTCACCCACTAGATTTAAGGGATTACGCGCTTCCGATTTTCAATGGGGATCGAAGAGCATCCAATACCAATACGGATGTCTTCAGGCTTCGAGAGACGATGCGCAATGCGCAGGGCATGATCATCGGCTCACCAGAATATCATGGGGGAATCAGCGGGGCGTTGAAGAATGCCATTGACTGGATGGGGTTCGACGTATTTGAGGACAAATTGATCGGGCTGGTATGCACATCCGGCGAACCTATGGGCGCCGTCAACACTCTGGGAAGCCTGCGTATGATTGCGCGGGCAGTGCATGCCTAGACAATCCCCGAGCAGGTTTCCATTCCCCAGGCTTGGCGCAAATTCGACGCCGACGGCACGCTATCCGATCATGCGCTGCGAAAGCGATTGCAACATGTCGGTCAACAAGTCGCACGTTATAGCTGCGCTGCATACCTTCGAACGAGATTCTCTATCCCAAGAATCTTTCAGCGAACAACCGGCCTAAAGAGACGATTACTATCCAAAGTGCTGGGCAGCTTGCTGCATTTTGTAAAGCCTTGATCATCCTTTGAAAGCCCTTATCGCACGCAAGATCAACGTATTTTCCCTCTGTTCTATTCGTATAATTGTCCTACCAACGAGTGCCGAGTGAAGAGGCTGTACAAAAGAACCTGCTTGCCTTATCCAAATTGACATCAACCGAGGTCCGTGATGAATGTTATCAGCCACCGGAGTAAACGCAGAGCGCTTAAATCGCCAATTCGCCGAGGGCGTGAACGGAGTTCGAGGCAATATCCACGAAATGGTTGATTTTCCCAATCACTGATCCGACATTCGGATAGTCTTTGAGAGGAAATCAGGGACGCGATGCTTCAGCGCTGGACACGAATACGAATTTAGCTCACGGAGATCGAAGAAAATCTCGTGCACGATACGATCAACTTCATATCCTGCAGGCGCTGTATTTCTATGCGAGGTCGAAGGTAATTGGATAAACATGAAGCGCACGTAATCATCATCGGCGGCGGCGCTGCGGGCCTTTCAGCAGCAGGTGCCTTGAAAAGCGTGGGTGTCGAATCGCTAGTGTTGGACAAGAAGCATGCCGTCGGCGCCTCATGGTCTGAGCGCTATGACGCGCTACACCTTCATACTGTGCGCAGGTACTCAGGGTTGGCATACTATCCAATCCCAAAGAAATATCCTCGGTACATGACAAAAGATCAATTCGCCTCGTATCTGCGAGATTATGCCGATCATTTTGCGTTAGACCTTGTCCCCGCTTGCAATGTTTTAAGAATAGTCCGCAATTCAGATTTTCGAATCGAAACCAGTCAAGAGACTTGGCGGGCTCGGATTGTCGTCGTAGCTACTGGCCATTTCGGACATCCCATTCGGCCAGCCTGGCCAGGTCGAACTGATTTTGCTGGTGAACTCATCCATTCCGTTGACTATCGCAACCCGGATCCTTTTGTTGCCAAGCGGGTCTTGGTTGTAGGGGCGGGAAACAGCGGCGCTGAAATAGCGGCCACGCTGGCCGCAAGCGACACGGAACACGTCGCCATAAGCATTCGTACTCCCCCACCTGTTGTGCCCCGCGACTTCCTTGGAATGCCAGTGCAGGTGTTTGGACAGCTACTTGCTGGACTACCACCCCGCATAGCCGACGGCATCGGGAAATCTATTGCTGGTGTCGCAACCGGCGATCTAACCCGCTATGGCCTGGCCCCAGCTGCCTGGCAGCCCTTCAGCGCGAAACGCATCCCGATCATTGATGTTGGCTTCATCAAGCAGCTAAAACGCGGGCGGCTGCATGTCCGACCAAACATTGCGCGCTTATCGCGTGACGGTGTGATGTATGACGATGACAGTGAAGATCCCTTTGACGTGGTGATCATGGCTACGGGGTTTCGGCCAGGTATTGAGGATCTGCTTGGAATCGAGGGTCTCCTTAGGCCCGATGGATTGCCGCGTTTCCCATCCGGCGATCCAACCAGCGTTCCGGGATTGTACTTTATGGGCTACACCGAATCACACCGCGGTCATCTCTTCGAAGCTAACCGCGATTCAAAACGTCTGGCGAAGGCCATCCAAAGTTATCTACAACATAAGTAAACTGTTCCGAAGGAGCAGAGCTCGAGCTAAGTTCCTCGAAACCTTTAAGGAGATTAGATGCAAGATAATATAGAACTCAACATGCCTATTAGCGAAGCGATGGAGACGCAGCGCGCGATCAGGAGGCTAAAACCCGATCCCGTGGAAGATGCGCTCGTTCTGCGCTTGATTGAGCTTGCTCTGAAGGCACCCAGTGGTTCAAACGCACAAAATTGGGAATTCATTATCGTTAAAGATCGGGCGGTAAAGAAGAAAATCGCCATCCTTCACCGACGGGTTGTACGTCTTGCAGGACGATATGGGCGCCGCGCGGATGTGAAAATATGGAACGCAGTACTCTGGCAGGCGGATCATTTCGAGGAGATCCCGGTGATTGTGGTTGCCTGCTTGAAAGGCATGCGACTGCCTTTCCCTCATATCCTTGTCGCAAGCTACTTCGGTTCGATTTTTCCTTCTGTCCAAAATTTTCTTCTCGCCGCGCGTGCCGCCAACTTGGGGGCGACGCTGATCACATTTCCACTTTGGAATCTATTTGCCTTGCGCCGTGCGCTTGGTTTGCCGCGCAACATCACACCCTGTGCGGTTATTCCACTGGGATGGCCAATCGGAAGTTATGGCCCCACGACGCGCAAACCGGTTCACGATGTGGTGTCATTTGATCGTTATGGGAATCGAGGCGATTAAGTTTAAACATCTCGATCTGTGAACGCTATCGTATTGGCAACCCGCACGCGCACAGCCCAAACTATCAATTTTCTACTGCAGGGAAGCACGCTACAATGACGGATCGCTGCTTTAGATCCACAAATGCCCCTCTCCGTCGCTGGCACGGGCATTTCATGAAGTGCCCCCAAGATGCGGGTTCGCTATGATCTCGCCCTCGGGCCATTCGTCGATCACCGCGTAGGGGCATATGCAGTTCACTTCTTCAAATTTCAGTGCTCCGTATCGGCCATGAGCTACAGGTCATCTCTGAACAATGCGATTTTGCTTGCTCCAAGCAAGCGGATATTCTAAACTCAAAATAGGCTAAGCAAGACAATGTTGTGCTTTCCCTAAGAGGGTGTGCTATTTGGTGTGAGGATAATTATGAAACCGCAGGAGTTTGATTGGAAAACCTACAAAACGAGCATTGAGATCTTGAGGCAAGCCATTCAGCAAATGGACCTCGTGCCGCTGGAGAATATGGAAATCTTTCTCCACCAATCAATTTCGGCGACCGTTCCCGATAGCGACCTTCCCCGAAAAAAAATCAAGGCTGCCAGGCAGCAGCTGGAGCTAATTGCTGTTTCCATGAAATATATGGCTCAAGTCCGCGGATTGCTTGGCGAAGATATCGTCTGATATCGGTTTTCAACTCCCCGTTTTATGGTCGTGAGAAATCCCCGGACGTGCGCTTTTGATCCATCGGATCAATCCCTCCTTTTACGGTACTACACTCGGGGAGGTCAACTTCCCCACGCTGAAGGAATAGGTGAAGCAATCAGCAGACTATATCGCCGAGCTTTATCCAGGGGAAGCGGGCTAAAGCGTTAAGAAGTTGATACGAAAAAGGGGAAATCCTCGCCTACCTTCGCGCTTTAAAATCGACGAGATAGATAACGCCGATGAGGGGATTCTGCGCAGCGCAGCCGTTTTGGGTGTCTGAACTTTGCACCCGACAATGCAAATAGAAATCTAAATTTCGACTAAATCGACCTTCTACCCTCCGGTGCAGGAATAATACGCTGCTGCGAAAGCTTTTTCCCAGCACGTATTAATACAAATCCAATGGACAGTCTCGCCCGGTTAATGAAGCTCGGTTTGGGCTCGCTATGCCGTGAGGCCTCATTCATCAATTGATATCCCTCGGCCATCTGATTTAATTCGAAGCGCATGGCTCGGCTTGTTTCCCGGATCGTTATTGGATTCATCACTATATCGCCCTCCTTCAGATTACCTGACCAACACTTAATTTGAGCTTATACGATAGATGGGAGGCGTGTCACCATTCCAAAAGGATGGGATGGGAATGGTCTTTTAGAAATTGGTATTATTGAAGCACGTTGGGAAGTACAATGGTCCTAATCCACAGAAAAACGATGTGGAGGAGCGGGACACAATGAATCATCAGCTCGCAATTGATCCGCTCACAGCGCGTGAGATGGATATTCTGCGTCGCATGGCTGAACGCCTCACCGACCGTGAAATCGCGCAGGAATTTGTGCTCAACCTCAATACGATCAAATGGCATAACAGGCAAATTACGGCAAGTTGGCCGTTGGCAGCCGCTCCCAAGCGGTAGCCATAGCACGCGAGAATGGAATTCTAGAGGATCGCCGGGAAACTACTCCATCCGCCACGATCGTTCTACCAAGACACAATCTCCCCGTACAAATCACAACTTTTATCGGCCGCGAGAACGCGATAGATGAGCTTACGAGTTTGCTCGCTGAAGTCCATTTGCTCACGCTAACCGGGCCCGGCGGTGTGGGCAAGACACGCCTGGCCCTTCAAATTGCCACCGCTGTGGTGGATGATTTCAGCGACGGTGTGTTTCTCGTAGATCTTGCCGCCATAAATCAACCAGAACTGCTGGCAAAAACCAGCGCAAACGCAATTGGTGTAATGGAATCCCCAGATCACAATATCAAAGACACCCTCGAGGAATATTTTCAGAGAAGTCGGATGCTCCTCTTACTGGATAACTTTGAGCATATTATCGAAGCCGCACCGTTCATCGGCGAGATATTGTCGTCCGCTCCCAATCTTCGAATTATGGTAACGAGCCGTGAAGCACTCCGCATCTATGGCGAACGAGAATATCTTGTTCATCCACTGAACCTCCCGAAATTGAACGGGACGGAATCTGTGATTGAATTTTCACAAGTCGAAGCAGTGGCCCTTTTCCTCCAGCGCGTGCAGACGGCCAAGTCTGATTTCGAAATAACGGATGAAGACATCCCAACTATCGCGGAAATTTGCCGTCGTCTCGATGGATTACCTCTGGCCATTGAACTTGCCGCGGCCCGGATAAGGCTTTTCACCCCGGGTGCTTTGCTGGCACATATGGGTGGCCGTTTCACTGCATTGCATAACGATCGTAGAGGCCAGCCAGCACGCCACCGAACATTGGCCTCGGCCATTCGTTGGAGCTACGATCTGCTCGACGACTCTGACAAAAAGCTCTTTGCGCGATTAAGTGTCTTTCAGGGGGGACGATCCATCGAGGCCGTGGAAGCGGTCTGCGTTGCAGATCTATCTATCGATGTTTTGGATGGATTGGAGTCTCTGCTGAACAAGAACTTGCTGCACCTTGAGGAAGGCCCGGAGGGCGAACCGCGCTTCGTCATGCTGGAAACCATTCATGAGTTCGCACGGGATCAACTGGACAATATGGGTGAAACTGCGCAAGTGCGCTCGCGACATGCAGAATTTTTTACTCGTTTAGCAGAACGCGCAGATCCTTATACGCGCGGGGGACCGGACCAGATGCGCTGGCTGCGTCGCTTAGAAGCCGAACACGATAACTTACGCACGGCCTATGCCTGGTCCAACCCTGACGAAGAGCTGGATTTGGCATTGCGACTTGTGGGTGCACTTGGCTTTTTTTGGTGGCGCCTGGGCTTGTATGCCGAAGGCCTGCAATGGACCACATGGGCGATGGATAAAAGCGCTGACGCCCCTACTCCAATACGTGCAAATATCCTCCACGCAGCGAGTATCGTCCATCATTATCTCAACGAGCATGATGACGCCAAACAAATGTTCCTCAGAGCACTCGCACTTTACCGGGAATTGAAATCCCAGCACGATATTGGTTGGACACTTGCCCATATGAGTTATTCATCAATAGGGCGGCGAGATGAATATGAGCAAGCAATCTCACTCGCTGAAGAAGGCCTTGCTCTGTTGCTGGAAATAAATGACCAGCCCGGTGTCGCGCATGCCTTCAACGTCCTGGGAGAACTCGCGCGCCTGCAGGGTGATTTATCGCGAGCAAAGGAAGCCTACATCAAGTGTTTGGATATTTGTCGCGAAATTGGTGATCGCATGCGAGAAACTTTTCAGTTAATCAATCTCGCGTTCATCGCCCAAAATGAGGGGAATCACGCAGAAGCTCAGGTTCTTGTGCAGCAAAGTATCACTATCGGCCTTGAAATTGGCCACATTGTCCTAACCGCGGATAAATTCTCAGCTCTTGCGGGGACAGCCGCGGCGCAGAACGATCCAAAGCGTGCGGCGCGCCTTTATGGCGCCGCGGATCGATTGTACGAAACAGGCGGTTTTATCCCACAAGCCGCCGACATAGTGGAATTCGAACGTGACAAATCCATGGTGCGCGAACAGTTAAACGCAGAGGCCTATAAAGTCGCCTGGTCAAAGGGTTGGGAGATGTCGCTGGAAGAGGGCATTGCATACGCACTTGGTGATGAACAAGAGCAGCAAGCTGATTAAGGGTATGGATAATTGGATCTAGGTTGGCGACCCAATAATGGGGTTCAATCGTAATGCTCCATTTATTGCAAAAGCTGTGATCGCGTGCCATTCTACTTCCCCATAAGGCCACGCGTGAATTCACTTTCTTTTTCCAACCCTGACGATGCACCCCATATTCATTCGATCCTCATAAACCCGTGTAATCGACAGGTTTTGCAGGTCAAATAAACAAAAGCATCCGCAAAAACCCTGCTGGCACAAACCCCATTAAGGTACCAGACATTCCTGTAGCGTTATCCGTAACGCTCCCGTGACGCCGATCTCGGGGCTGTGCCAGGAAACGCACCTTTGTGATGTCCCCTCGTCGAGATTCACCCTTTAGGGCGACTGGCCCG
The DNA here is from genome assembly GCA_022561215.1 of Chloroflexota bacterium. Classification (GTDB taxonomy): domain Bacteria; phylum Chloroflexota; class Anaerolineae; order Anaerolineales; family E44-bin32; genus JADFRQ01. The sequence continues at coordinate 23,525 of JADFRQ010000017.1, forward strand.
AGCTTCAGCTCGCCTGTGCCCTTGCACCTGGGGAAATTGCCGAACTTCGATAAGAAGTCAACAAAGTTAGATCATTTAATCCTTTTGGACAGCCCCTGCGCTTTCGGATGATTAGAAGATGCTGGGAGTTTTACAACTTTCAAGCGCACCCCTGCTACACTTAAGTATCCCATCCCAGGAGTGAAGCATGCCCTTATTTTACATTTCCTTTGGAATAGCCATTTTATCCAGTGTTTTCTACCATATTGCGCAAAAGGCAACCTCACCACTGGTTAATCCCGCAATAGCACTGCTGGTAACCTATGCCAGCGCATTCATCCTGACGATACCGCTCATTCGAATTTTTCCGCTCAACAGCAGTCTGGCGGAATCGCTGCGCCGAGTAAATTGGGCCACTTTTGGTTTGGCGATTGCCATTGTCGGGCTTGAAATTGGATTTCTTCTCGCCTACCGCTCTGGATGGAGTGTAAACCTTACCGGGGTCGCGGTGAATGTCGCTGCTGCGGTTGTCCTCGTACCGGTAGGGATAACATTCTTTAGGGAGCAACCTTCCCTGATTAATATCATGGGGGTTTTTGTATGCATCGCAGGCCTCATCATGCTCAACAAATGACCAAGAAAATGCAAATAGACGAATTTTGGCAATCCTACCTTGATGCACAAGATCCTGTGCAATATGACACTGCAGGAACATATGAGGCATGGTCGTTTGGCAATACACCCGAGATGGCCGACGATTTAGGCGCGCTTGTATTGCAGGGGATTAAAACTGCGACCGCCTCACTTGTATGGGCATACGAACATGAAGAAGAACGTTATCCTCGAATCGGTGATTTGAGCATAATTTTAGACAGTGCAGGCAAGCCCTTTGTATTATCGAAACCACACAGATCGAGATAGGGCCATTTAACGCGGTTGATGAACGGCAAGCCTATGAAGAAGGTGAAGGTGATCGCACATTGGCCTATTGGCGAAAAGTTCATTGGGAATTCTTTTCTGAGGAATGTGAATCCATAGGAAAGGCCCCGAATGATACGATGCCTATTCTCTGCGAACGATTTAAAATGATTTTTCCATAACCACGAATCAGAAAAGAGGAAATGGGAATCAGGGATCGGAAAACAGGCCAATTCGAAGCCTGCATTCACCAGAAGATGCTGCAAGACCAAAACCGACACCCGTTCACCACCCATCGAACTTTAGCCGCTCAAGCAGAGGTTTGCACAATGATGGCTAAATTTAGAACCTTCAATAGGTACAGGACATCGCTCGCCTCTCTTCTCTTCCTGACAACCCTTATTTCATGTACAGCTGGAACTCCAAGAAAGCCGAATGTTGAGTGCGGGACAACCCAACATCTAACCCCCGCTGCGCTCTGCTTGAAGGCGGTTACCGCTAATTTTGGTCCCGCAGATGAACTCGTCGGCTATACGCCCATTCCGAATCTAAACATACTATTGCTGGCTCAGGGCGTCATAACAGTCGATGATGAGGGGAACCTTCAGCAACCCTCAGCTGAGTTGCTTCAAGATCTCGGAGCAGGTGCAGAAGCTACGAACGAGGAGGGAGATCTCACCCTATTTGTCCAGCCCGGCGAATACGTGCTCTGCGTATTCCGAATTTCACCTGCTGTATTTCCTGAGAAATTGTCCTATTGTGAGCGAATCAGCATTGCTGCTGGTGGCGCTACAGAAATACTCGTTCACCATTCCCCGATGGGAGGCTTCATCACCTTTGAACAAAATCGTTGAACGCGTCCGAGAAGTTAATGAATCCTTATTGAGCTCCTTACAGCAACGACCAGGAGCAAGGGCCTTGCTGCTGCTAGTTCCATTAGGTCTTTGGTCCTTAGCACTTCTCTTTCTCCTGCGGATCGTAAATATTTTTGATCGCTACTTGATGAAATTTCCGGGTCCGGTGGTTATTTTTGGCGCAATGGTTATAGGTCCCTTGCTTGCGGTCGTCATCGGAAGAAGAATGCTGCGTAATAGACAAAAGCGCGCCGAAGCCAGCGTTTATATCGCCTTGGGCGGGATCTTGCTAATTGCATTCACTGGGGTGATTGGGGCACCGATGATTAAGGGTGCATTAACACCCGGACCGCCAAAGAATCCCAGCACGCCGCGGCCGGTTGAGCCTCAAGTCGGGATCCCCGTCTTCCCCGGCGCGGAGGGATTTGGAACGCATACAATCGCCGGGCGCGGCGGCAAACTTATTGAGGTAACCTCCCTCGAAGACAGCGGACCGGGAAGCTTGCGCGCGGCACTTAGTGAACCTGTTCCGCGGACCATCGTATTTCGCGTCGGGGGCATCATCACGCTGAAGCAGGAACTGCATATCAACCATCCCTATGTCACGATCGCAGGACAAACCGCCCCAGGCAGTGGGATAACTATCAAGAACGCCGGGATAGTGATCTCAACCCATGATGTGCTCATCCAGCATATGCGTGTACGGCCAGGGAATGAGGGCGATGTCGACGCGGATGTGAATGATGCGATTTCCATCCTCGGAGCGCATGGTGATATTAAAGACGGAGCATACAATGTTGTGCTCGACCACATATCTGCCAGCTGGGGAGAGGATGAGACCATCAGCACCTGGTATGGTGCGCACGACATCACCATTTCGTGGTCCATTATTAGCGAGGCACTCAACCGCAGCAGGCATCGCAAAGAAACTCACAGCGCAGGTTTGCTGATCGGAGATAGCTCCTACCATGTCTCGATGCACCATAATTTGCTGGCTCACAACGATTTTCGCAACCCATTGATCGCCGATGGTGGAACGCATGATTTCATCAATAATGTAATTTACAACTGGGGCGTGTTGCCCGCTGAGATTGTGGACACGGACTCAAATACTTTTATAAATCTGATCGGAAACCTATTTATTCCGGGGCCTTCGACCCAGGTCGGACCCTTTGAAATCCTCTTCGCCGGTGGGAACCCGCAACTTTATGTCTTCGGCAACCTCGGACCCCATCGGCAAGATTCATCGATCGACGAGTGGGCGCTCGTTGGATTTGGCTACGGCGAGGGTGGGATCGCGCCAGAAAGCTACCGCAGCTTTTCCAAGTTCAGCTCCCCCAGCATTAATGTACAGGATGCGGAAGAAGCCCAGAGGATGGTCTTGGCTTTTGCAGGAGCGACAGCGCCTTATCGCGATTCTGTTGATCTACGGGTGATAAATGACGTCCAAAACAGAAGCGGGGCAATCATCGATTCGCCTGAAGATGTGGGAGGTTACCCGCAAAGTGAAAGCGGGATCGCGGCTCCTGATTCAGACCATGATGGCATGCCCGATGATTGGGAGATAGAAATGAACTTGGATCCCAATGACGCATCTGACGGCACTGAGGATTTTGACCTTGATGGCTATACCAATCTAGAAGAGTACCTGCATTATTTGGCAAGCGGGAACCGATGAAGAGCAAATTGATCGGCTGAGAAAATCCAAATCCGAGGAGTGGACATAGCGTTTGAGCAAGGATATCGTATCGCATAATGAAAAGGCCTGGGATCGTTTGGTCGAGCAGCGGGATCGATGGACCCAGCCGGTTAGCCATGAAGAAATTCTCGCGGCGAAAGATGGCAATTGGCAGGTCATTCTCACTGGAGAAGAGCCGGTACCAAGAGACTGGTTTCCGGAGAGATTGACGGGCGTCGACATTCTCTGCCTCGCCTCGGGGGGAGGTCAACAGGATCCCATCCTCTCTGCTGCCGGTGCAAATATAACTGCCTTCGATAATTCTCCCAAGCAGTTGGAGCGCGACCGATATGTCGCCGAGCGTGAGGGATTATCTCTGACGACAGTTCAAGGGGATATGCGCGATCTCTCCACATTTTCCGATGAACAGTTTGATCTTGTCTTCCACCCAGTTGCCAATGTTTTTGTTCCAGATATCCAACCTGTATGGGCAGAGGCCTACCGCGTATTGCGCCCCGGCGGCCATTTGCTCGCTGGGTTCATGAACCCCGTAGAATTCATATTCGATAGCAAGGAGCTCGATGAAGGTCGCTTTGTTGTGAAATATTCGCTCCCTTATTCAGATATTGAAAGCATCAGTGAGCAGGAATGGCAGGAGCGCTACGGTGCCGAAGCTCCGCTGGAATTCAGCCATACACTCGAGGCGCAGATTGGCGGCCAAATTCAGGCGGGCTTTGTTATCGTTGGGTTCTATGAATCTCTCCGCGAACGCGGGGTGATTGCCGAGTATATGCCCTCTTATATTGCAACAAGAGCACTCAAAAGAGCGAGTGATCAAATGGATCGAGAGACACCTGTAGCAGAAAAATTGAGCATTAAATAAATCGGCGACAGGTGCATTGCACATCTCAAGTGCGTTGCACCTAATGAAAACATCTCAGAGTGAGGCCCTGGTCGGAAGAGGAATCTTTTAAGCGAATCTCTCGTCTATTGCGCCCCATACCAATAATTCTTCACATCTCACTTCTTGACTACGCGCAGGGCATTCCCAAGTTTTTCGACGGCGGATTATATTATCCCCATTCGTTGAGATGCGTATTCCGACAATGCGGATTTAAATTGTTTATAATTATTCGATTGAAGTACACACTCGAAAGAGATCTATTTCGATAAAACAACAAATTTACTCATATGAGGTAAATGAAAATGTCAGCTGCCGCACGCGCGATTAAGCATATCGTGAAACCAGAATTTGTAATCGAAGGCGCTGGGGTGCTCCTGCAGCGCTCCTTCGGGCCAAGCCGAGAAAATCCACTGGATCCATTTTTACTATTTGATCACTTCGCATTCAACGACCCAATTGAGGGCCCAATCGTTGGTTTTCCCATGCATCCCCACCGCGGGATTGAAACCGTTACCTACATGCTGGAGGGTAATACACGTCATCGCGATAGCCTCGGCAACTCAGGCGTTATTGGACCTGGCGATGTGCAATGGATGACCAGCGGGCGTGGAATCATGCACGAAGAATTTCCCAAGAGAGGCCCAAGCGGCAGAGTGGATGGTTTCCAACTATGGGTCAATTTACCTGCAGCAGATAAAATGGGCAGGCCTCGTTATCAAGAAGTTGTTGCAGACAGCATCCCCGGTGTCGAGACAGACGGCATTCATGTGCGCGTGGTCGCCGGGGAATACGGAGGCGTAAAAGGACCGGTGACGGAGATCGTCGCGCAACCTGTGTATATGGACGTGACACTTGAACCCGCGACAACATTCACACTTGAGCTCCCCGAAGAACATACTGCAGTTGCTTATCTCTTTGAGGGATCGGGGATTTTCGGACCGCAAGATGGCGGTGCGGATGAAGTACTCGAAGCCGTCCATATGGTGATTTTTGAGGAGGGCGACCATCTCCAGATCCGCAGTACGGCAGATTCCAAGGCGCGCTTCATGTTAATGGCTGGCGCGCCAATCCGTGAACCCATTGTTCCCTATGGGCCATTTGTCATGAACACCGAGGCGGAAATAAAGCAAGCATTCATTGAACTGCGAAATGGCACATTTATTAAGGACTGATTGAATAATTAAATATTTTCGAACTCCATCCGATCTTGATTTTTCTCGTGCAAGCCACAAAAAATAAGTGCGGAGCATAACCAAACCCTTCTTCCCATCGCGCAATATCGTCGAATATTAATTGTCCAGTATTTCTTCGCCAAGTAGAGGAAGCCTATGTCGCAACCCATTTGGATCGGACAAACCCTTGGTGGGCGCTACGTCATCGAAGAGTTGCTTGGCTCAGGAGGAATGTCCTCCGTTTATAAAGCCAACGACCCGAATTTACGGCGGACGGTTGCGATTAAGCTCATTCACCCCCATTTATCGCGCGAACCTGAATTTGTCTCCCGTTTTGAAGAAGAAGCTTCAGCCGTGGCTCAGCTGAAGCACCCTAATGTGATCAAGGTATTCGACTTCAACAACGATGGCGAGACCTATTTCATGGTCATGGAATACATCCAAGGGGAAACATTAAGCGATCAGCTCATGGCCCTCGAAGCGAAAAAACAAAACATGGCCAGCGAAGAAGCGTTGAGGATTGCCACCAAAATTAGCGCCGCACTACATTATGCGCATCAGCGACAAATGATCCACCGTGACGTCAAGCCGGCGAATATCATGCTCGACGAGCAAGGCCATCCCATCTTGATGGACTTTGGCATTGCCAAGATTATCGGTGGCAAAGTTCAAACCGCGACCGGAGCGATTATCGGGACGGCGCTTTACATGTCGCCTGAACAGATTCAAGGTAAGAATGCGGACGCCCGCGTGGATATTTATTCCCTGGGCATTGTGCTTTTCGAAATGATCGCAGCGCAGACGCCTTTCGGCGGCGATTCGGCGATGACGATCATGATGAAACACGTAAACGACCCGCTGCCCAATTTGCAGGTACTTAACCCCGATACTTCGCCCGCCGTTCGCAGCGTCATTGAGAAAGCACTCGAAAAAGATCCACAGCAACGTTTTCAGTCTGCCGGCGACATGGAGCAAGCCCTGCAGGGGGTATTGGATTCGGCCCCGGCGGCATTCAATGAAGCGACCGTGTTTGAACAACCTCTACCCCCGGATGGGGCAACCGTGTTGGAGGATGGACCGCCAGCTCAAGCTGCTCGCGGGCCTGCACTGCAAGATCTTCCCCCCGTATCCCTTCCATCGGCCGCCGAACCAAGAAATCTTTCCCGCTTAATCAGCATTGCTGGTGGATTTGTGGCAATACTTCTCCTCATTGTAGGAGGCGGTTGTCTTTCTCGGAAATGGAAGTAAACCGTCGCCCACGGTTGTATCTAGCGCGCTTCCAGAGGAGACCCTTGAAAGTGTTTCACCTAGCGATCTGCCGCCAACAGAACAAGTTTTGCCAACGCTCGTCCCACCCGTTGGATCGAGCAATATTTATATCGAATATATTCTCGATGGCTCAGGCAGCATGCTCGAACTTCTGGGATCAAAAACCAAATTGGCGATCGCCCAGGATGTGCTCAGCGAACGGGTAAAAACACTGCCGCCTGGAGTGAATGTTGGGTTACGGGTCTACGGACACACGATCCCTTTCCAACAGACGGAAGATAGCTGTGCTGATATCGAGCTTGTGGTCCCTCTGCAACCAGGAGGCGGCGAGATGATCATCGATTGGCTGGCAGGTATGCAGGCGCAGGGCATGACGCCAATGTCCGCATCCATCCGGCTTGCGTCTGAGGATTTCACCTTTCAACCCGGCCGGCGCAATGTGATCGTGCTCATCAGCGATGGCATCGAAACCTGCGGTGAGGCGCCTGCCGACGTTGTATTGCGCCTTCAGGAGTTGGGGATTGATTTCAAAATTCATGTGATTGGGCTTAATGTTGATGCGGCGACACGTTCTCAGCTCTCGCGTATCGCCGATGTGGCAGACGGGACCTATTATGATGCTAGCAGCGAAGAGGATTTATCCAATGCCTTGGGTACGATAAATGAAACCGTTGTACAACCCCTGCCACCCACAGCTCTTCCCAGCGCTACTCCTTTCCCTAAGGCGAATGTCGACGTCACAAATGAAGGCCAGGTATCGGCATCGACTACATTTTCCGGATTTCCAGCCGCGTGGGCCACAGATGGGAACCTGGGAACTTCATGGTTCTCCACGGGTCCCGAGGCAGGTGGCGCCCCTTCGGTGTTCACATGGACCGGCGCGCAGAACGATTTTATAACCTCGATCACTGTCACTTCGAATGATTTCAACGTTACGCCGGATTTCCGCACAGGATTCGGTTTTGGGTCCATCATTGTTCAGGTATTAGATTCTTCCGATAATGTCCTCTTTGAACAGACGGTGGCATTGCCGGGCAGCCCCGATCCCCTGGTGATCGTCAATCCAAATGTCGTCGGCCGTAGCGTGCGCCTGCTATTTTCTGAGCATGAAAGCGTGAATTGTGGAGGCTTCAGCGAGCTAGAGATCGGAGTCTTTCGCGAGGGTGCTTGAGCGCATTGCGCATAAGAGAGCCGCCGATTCAGCGCAACAATTAGTTTAGCTAGATCCCCCAGAATGGCGCGGTAGGTTTACGGTTCTCGCGGTGCACAAGGCACACAACGCACAAAAACAGTTTGTGCCCGATTGGGCATATTCCATGTGGGAGCTAAGGAGGCCACATAAACCGACCGTTCATGAGTGGTTAGGAATGGTGCAAATCTGAAATGCGGATTGCTTCTGTCCATCTTCGATGATGAAACAACTTCGCATTACATTAAGTATGTCTCAAAATTTAACTGGCGATCTTATCCTACGCGGCAATCCCACGCTAAACGCGTATTCCAAATTGATTCCTGAGCTTTGGCGCCAGGTGCTTATGAATCTTCGCCCTCTCGATGATGTGCTTGAAGAAATTTGGTCCCCCGTTATCAAAAACGCGCGCGGTTTGGTCTTTCGCATTGTAAATATGACCCAGGATCTTGGTCTCGTCGTTTCCGCCGAGAAAAACTTCGCACCCAAACTTTTCTACATAACCAACCAGGACGGCGAACACAGCGGATGGTTGGCAGGATCTCCTGCAACGAGCAATGCTCTTCAATCGCGAGAAGAGCAATTGCAATTTGCTTTGCCTGGAGCATATAAAGGTTTCGTGCGCATTCACAATGGCATGATGGAACATGGGGATCAAACTACGGGAATATTGCCCATCGAACATGCGCGCCTATTATCCAGGGAGGGTGGCCAGAACACACAAAATGATGACGAAATCACGTCCAAATACTTGCTTGCATTCTGCGCTTATCGATCTGGGAACCTGCAGTGTTTCGATCTCGCCTCTCCTATAGGGGCGCATGATTTTATGACCGTGAAATGGGATCCGCAGACAAGACAGCTCTCTCGGCAGGAAACATTTTGGGGATTTTTGAAAAGATTTGCGATTGACTTTCTTAAGTGATAGGAATCCAGATTTCTGAATCCATGAGCTGCGCTATCGATCGTATCGTCAGGATTGGAGATCTTCCCAACTAGTTTATAAATTCATACACCCGCGGTGGTATTCTCTCACCCGCAATAATTTACCCTTTGGGCCCAATTGGATGTGAATGGCCCACAACTCCATCTTTCCGGGGGCTGTTACAATGGCGTCTGCCCTGGCGCTTTATCTGCCCACGCTTGCTCCTGCCTATTGGGATTGGTGGGATAATAGCACCAGCATTTTTAACCGCACATCAATAATCAGGAGGCACACTGGCCCGTGCTCGGTCTGATTATAATGTTCCCAATAAGAGGCTGGCTGATAGATCCGTGTATGTCGCGACCATGAAACATCGATCGGATCAAAGATCTACCCTTGCTCAAAGCGAGGAAAATCTACCGCTGAAAGCCATGGAATATACCGGATATTTCACCTATCCCTTTTCGGGAAAGCGCGTGTTTATTACCTGAAATGTTTCGCATACCAAGCGAGCAGTGCGCGCAATCCTCGCAGTCACCGAAGGAGAGTCATGCAAGAAAACATTGAATGTGCTCTGAACAAAGACAGCCTGGTTGATATTACAACCACTGGTCGAAAAACCAGCTTAGCCCGACGGATCGAGATTGGTTTTCAATATATTGAAAATACGATCTTCATTAGCGGCTTACCCGGAAAGCGCGGCTGGTATGCCAATCTATTGGCCAAACCGGCTTTTACATTTCACCTGAAACAAAGCGTGCAGGCGGATATCCCTGCCGTGGCAACCCCGATCATCGAAGCGGCGCGCCGTAGGCAAGTGCTGACAATAATTGTGGCGAAGTGGAAAAGATCGGATGAAATCGAGGCCTTCGTAAAGAGCAGCCCGCTGATTGAGGTCTATTTCTCGGAGATGGTTTAAGAGCGAATCCTCCCTATCCATAAACCTGCGTAAGGATCGAATGTTAATGGGATGAATTAAAAAACGCTGCACGGTGCAGCGTTTTTTTCTTGCATAAATCCGAACGTCGCGGAATTAAGCGAAGACCTGTTTGCGGCTGTAGAGTGCTTCGCGGATCGAAAATACTTGCCGGCGCAGGCCATCATCGGTTTCCAAGCGATCAGAAATCTTCTCACAGCCGTACATTATTGTTGTATGATCACGCCCTCCAAGTGCTTTTCCAATTTGGGGCAAAGATGCACTCGTTTCCTTGCGGATCAGGTACATCGCCACTTGACGAGGAAGTGCGACCTCACGCATCCTTTGTTTGCCCAGGAGACGTTCCTCTTCGATTCCAAAATGGTTCGCAACAGCCCGGATGATGTGTTCGATGGTGAGCGAACCTGTACGCGGGAGGAGGTCGGCCAACGCTGATTCTGTCAGCTCCATGGATAAGGGCAATCCACTGAGATCAGAGAATGCCAACACGCGATTAAGGGCTCCTTCGAGCTCGCGAATATTACTCTGCACTCGGCGAGCAATAATTTCCAAATATTCATCAGGTATGGATCGTTTCCCGCGCTCCGCCTTCGAACGAAGAATGGCCAAACGAGTTTCAAAATCAGGGGCTTGAATATCAACCGTGAGCCCCCATTCAAAGCGCGATCGCAAACGTTCTTCAAGTGTCACCAGCGCTTTAGGTGGCCGATCGGAGGAGATGATCAACTGCTTGTCTTTACCATGAAGTGTATTGAATGTATGGAAAAACTCCTCCTGCGTTGACTCCTTCCCGGCGATGAACTGGATATCATCAATCAGCAGCACATCCATCCTCCGATAGCGAGCTCGAAATGCTTCCGTCGTTCGATTGCGGATGGAATTAATGAGGTCGTTGGTAAACTCTTCCGAGGAGACATAGAGTATATTCAAGCCAGCTCCCACACTGGCATTTCCAATTGCATGCAAAAGATGCGTCTTTCCAAGACCTACTCCCCCATAAAGAAACAAGGGGTTGTACGCTCCAGCAGGATTTTCAGCAACCGCTTGCGCCGCCGCGGCGGCCAGTCGATTGCTGGGGCCGACAACAAAGTTTTCGAATGAATAACGCGAGTTTAATCCAATGGATTGATTTTCCTCCTGTTCTGGAGCTTGGATCACCGTTTCTGCAGGTCTAATCTCTTCGCTCTGATCTCCATTCCATACTACAAAGCTCACCTCCGCGCTTCGCCCGGAGATCGATGTGAGCACACGCGCGATGGTCGATCGCAAACGATTCTCAAGCCAATCGCGCGCATATGCATTTTGCACGCCAACAATATAGGCACCGTCTTCACTCGCAAGCAACTCTGCGTCTCGAACCCAAGTATCAAACGCGGCGCGTGGCATTTCCAATTGAAGCTGGCCGAGCGCGGCCTCCCAGAGTCGCTCTGCTGACATAATCTCCTCCATGGGATGCGGCAAATATCCGCATCACCCTAAATTGTGGATCACAGCATGATCCGGCGTAGATAGGTTATTCGGAAAAACTTGTCAAGTGTGGTTTCTGCTGCCCCGGGAAAAGTTCCCTGGACTTTATCCGGGTCACCTTAATACCTACCTAAGGCGCCTCCCGATCGATGAAGAATTTTAGCAAAATCGGACCGGCTCTTCAATGCTGAAACTATACGAATTCCTAAAAAGATCCGAAGTTTTAAGCTCGCATAATGTTAAAGACTAACTTGAAAAAAGTCGAAGAAGGATTGCAGCTCTTGCTGGTCACGATGCCCAAGGTCTTGGGGGTTAGTTTGAGCGTATACCCAGATGTTGTACTCATCGAAGTTGATAAATCACTTAAGCTTCTCGAATGCCTAACCTTAAATGAATTCTTGAATAGCGGCGGGACTGTCCGTTTCAACGAAGCTGCTTTTTTTGCATTTCGTTTCTTAAATCAAGTCTGCAAATTAGGTCCGCATAGCCCGACAGGATATCCTGAGGGAAGTAAGTGACATTTCTTAACAAGGCACTCTGTCAGAGGTTGTATTGGGAGCGTTTGATTATTCTAATTTCCTGTGTGGAATTTAATTTTTCGCCAAGGCACGATTCAATGCTTGCTGAAGTGATGCAACTTCAATCACTTCCACATTTTTATGCTTAACGGATGTACTTACCTTCGCGCGCGGGATGATAATCTGGCGAAAGCCCAGGCTTGCAGCTTCATTCAGCCGCGCCTCAATATGTGGCACGCGGCGAAGTTCACCGGATAAGCCTACCTCACCGATCAATGCCATTTCCGGCCGTGTGGGCTGATCGCGCATTGACGAAGCAATCGCTGCGGCGACAGCCAAATCTGTTGCCGGCTCATACACGCGTAAGCCGCCAACCACATTAATAAAAATATCTTGATCTGCCAGTGGCAAACCCACTCTGCGCGTTAATACCGCAATTGTCAGCAGCATTCGATTGGTGTCAATACCATTTGCTGTTCGACGAGGATGCCCAAAGGTTGTTGTGTTGGTGAGCCCTTGCAGCTCGACCAGGAGCGGTCGCGTGCCTTCCATCGTAACTGCAATGGCCGATCCGGGTGAATCAGGGACGCGTTCCGATAGAAAAGCTTCCGACGGATTGGTGACCTCAACCAAACCCTCAGCCTGCATTTCAAAGACACCAACTTCCGATGTCGCACCAAAGCGATTCTTAACCGCGCGCAGCAGACGAAAGCTATGGAAGGCATCTCCCTCAAGATAGAGCACCGTATCAACAATGTGTTCAAGGACCTTGGGGCCCGCAATCGCTCCATCCTTGGTTACGTGGCCCACCAGAAAGATTGCAACCGCGGAGGACTTGGCAATGGATTGAAGCTGCGCAGTAGATTCACGAATTTGGGATAGGGAACCCGGCCCCGAATCGATTCGGTCCGATGTCACAGTTTGGATCGAGTCAATCACAACTGCGGCGGGCTTCATGGAGGTGATATGGCTGCGAATCGATTCCAGGCGAGTTTCCGTTAACAGGAAAAGATCTTGCGGAAAAGCTCTTCCTTGCATGAGGCGCTCTGCCCGCGCTTTTATTTGTGGTTGCGATTCTTCACCGGAGATATATAGCACCCTGTTTCCCCTCGCCAGGCTCAGCGACATTTGCAGCAGGAGGGTAGATTTGCCTATTCCAGGATCACCGCCGATAAGGATCACTGATCCGGGAACAACCCCGCCGCCAAGCACGCGCGCGAATTCACCGATGCCTAATGGTAGTCGCGCCCCCACATCACCCTCAATTTCAGCAAGCCTGAGCGGCTGTGAATTTGTCCCCGATGAGGGACGATGCCGATCCGCCATTTCTGCGACCATGGAATTCCAACTACCGCATTGCGGGCATTTTCCAAGTGGCTTCGGCGCTCTTCGGCCACATTGCTGGCAGATATATTCGACTTTGATCTTTGCCACATAACCTCCTGCTTGATAACACGAGACAGCTACACAAATCTACAATTCGCTACGATGCCGAACGCAGAGAGAAAATCGATTGTTATAGAATCAACCCGCACCCCGAGATAAGCCAATCTCGGTCCGCAATCACAGCGCGTATACTATTGCCCGCCCCAAAGCACTGCGCTAAACGGATACACAAAATACTTCACGAGGAATGGATTTTTTATTGTAGGTTCAAGGGAATCGGCAATTATGTTTATATAACTTATGCGGTAAGTACTTCTTGCGTCTCGTCTTCTTCTTCCGTTTCATCGAGCTTGATAACAATTTCATCTTCTTCGGCATCAATCAGGATACGGTCGCCTTCGTTAAAGCCTCCAGAAAGAAGTTCATCCGATAATTGATCTTCGACTTTATTTTGGATAACCCTGCGCAGCGGTCTGGCCCCCATCTCGGGATCATAGCCAAGTTCAGCCAGCAAATTTCGCCCAGCCTCCGTGATCCGAATCTTAATTTGATACTCCTCTAGCCTCAACGACACTTTGGCAAGCTCAAGATCGACAATCTCGCCGATTTGTTCCTTGGTAAGCGCGTGGAAGACGATAATCGAATCGACGCGATTAATAAATTCCGGCCTGAAGGCGCGGTTGAGCGCGTCGGTAAGTTTCTTACGCATTTCTTCGTATTCAAGTTTTTCTTCCTGATCTTCATCCGTCTTCAGCGTAAAACCAAATTGTGTCTGCCGTCGAATCAATTCGGCGCCCACATTCGAGGTCATGACAATAATCGCATTGCTAAAATTCACTTTCCTTCCCCGCGCATCAGAAAGGTGACCTTCTTCCATAATTTGGAGAAGCATGTTATGTGCTTCAGGATGTGCCTTTTCGATCTCATCAAACACAATGATCGAGTAGGGCCTGCGGCGAATTGCTTCTGTAAGCTGGCCGGCATCCTCGTATCCCACATAACCAGGGGGTGCACCCACCAGTCGGCTTACGTTATGCCGTTCCATGATCTCCGACATGTCGATTTGGACGAGTGCATCTTCGCTACCGAACATAAATTCTGCCAGCGCCTTGGTGAGTTCTGTCTTCCCGACACCTGTCGGGCCCAAGAAAATAAATGATCCAATGGGGCGCTTAGGGTCCTTCAAACCAGCTCTTGATCTACGCACCGATTTTGAGATCGCTTCAATTGCCTCGTTCTGCCCAATGATGCGCTTGTGCAGTTCATCTTCCATCTGCAGCAGGCGTTCGGTTTCTTCCTGTGCGAGCTGCATCACTGGGATTCCTGTCCACATGGCAACAACTTCCGCAATATCTTCTGCGGTCACTTTGACACTCTTATCAGAATGCGCCCAACCGGCCCTTAAATTGGCCAGTTTATCCTCCAACTTATCCTCGCGTTCCACCAGCTCTTGCGCGTCGTCAAAACGTGCCTCTTCAATGGCCTGTTTATGTGCCTGGCGGGTTTCGCGTAATTCATCCACAGTATGTTTGAGCGAGAGGGCTTCCGGGCTCTTGTACATTCGTACCCGCGAAGCAGATTCGTCAATCAGATCAATTGCCTTATCTGGTAAAAATCGATCGGTGACATAACGCGCTGAAAGACGAACTGCCGCATCAACTGCTTCTTCGGTAATCTCCAGGCGATGATGCTCTTCGTAGGGTCCCTTCACACCGCGCAGGATTTCAATTGATTCTTCAATCGAAGGTTCCTCCACCATGATGGGTTGAAACCGACGCTCTAACGCGGCATCGCTTTCAATATGTTTCCGATACTCGTCCAGCGTCGTGGCGCCGATCACCTGCAGCTCACCGCGCGAAAGTGCAGGTTTAAGGATATTGGCCGCGTCGACGGAGGATCCTGCAGAACCAGCACCAACCAGCATATGCACTTCGTCAATAAACAATATCGCCTTGGAGGATATTAGCTCGTCGATAACGCGTTTCAATCGTTCCTCGAATTGTCCCCGGTACATCGTGCCTGCAACCAGTGAGCCTACGTCCAACTGCAGTACGCGTTTTCCAATCAGCGGTTCCGGGGTTTCCCCGGCAATGATGCGCTGCGCGAGACCCTCGACGATGGCAGTCTTGCCAACCCCAGGCTCTCCAATGAGTGCGGGATTATTTTTTGTTCTGCGTGCCAGGATTTGGATGACACGTTCGATTTCCATTTCACGCCCAATTACGGGATCGAGCTTGTTATCTTCCGCGAGAGCCGTCAGATCCGTTGCCAATTGGTCAACCAGCGGAGTCTTGGGAGTTTTCTCTTTCCTCTTTCCCCGTGAACTTCCGGAAGAGCGGCGGATGGGGGATTCCTGCAGAATTCTGCGCGTCTGGCGGCGGATCTGCTCCGGTGTAATTCCCAATCGGCGGAGGACATCAAGCCCCACGCCTTCACCCTGCCTCACCAGTCCCAGCAGCAGGTGTTCCGTTCCGATATAGTGGTGCCCCATTCTGCGTGCTTCCTCAACGGCCAATTGCAGAACCGCCTCGGTTCCGGGAGCAAGTTCAATTCTTCCGGCTGAATGGCGACCGATTCCAGTAAGTCGTTCAACCATTTCTTTCAGACGCGGTGGTTCTAGCCCAAGTTCTCGGAGAACACGCCCGGCGACTCCACCCTCCTCGCGGATTAAACCGAGAAGAAGATGCTCCGTACCGATATAGTTGTGATGCATGCGCTCAGCTTCCTCATGCGCCAAACTGAGCACTCTTCGAGCTCGTTGGGTAAAGCGTTCCATCTTATCGGCCACGCGTATTCCTCCGTACCTAACCTGCAATTATCCAGGTTCTACCTATTCTACCAGAGTTTGAAAATCGCCCTTTTTCATAGTTTTTAACCAAACCACTCGGATAATCTAACAAAAAAGGCCGGCGTTTGCTACTCAACCGGCCCCCGAAAATAGCGTAAATTATGCCTCGGGTTCCCCACTTTCTGCATTCGTCGAATCATCAACAGACGCCGCGCCAGCATTAATATCCTCTTCATCGGCAGCAATCTCCACCACCGTTCCTTCTGCTTCTTGGCCGTCATCTTCCTGTTCTTGAGCAGGCTCGTCTTCATCGGGGGCTGTGCCATCTACCTTCTCTAATTCAGCGGGTGAACCCTCTGTAGAGTCCGGCGCGTCGCTCTCCACTCCCTCTGCTATGGAGGTTTCATCTTGCAGTCCTGTTTCCGTAGTTTGTTCGTGTTCAGGTTGGGAATCTGGCGCATCCCCGTCATCTGCCTCCATGCTCAGCTGCCCAGCCTCATGCATATCGCTGGATTCATCTTCCTCATCCGGCGCGGCAAGTTGATCCTGTTTGTCTTGCGCGGCTGACGCTTCATCTGTGGAGGTATCTTCCGGGAGGCGGTCTTCCTCGTTCGCCTGTCCCTCCACACCTTCCACATCTTGCGCGTCAGCGGGCTCATCCGGAGGGCCTTCTTCGCTTTGTTGAGCTTCGGCCAATGACTCGGGAGCATCGTCGGATTGGATGGCCTGAGGCGAAATTCCTTCCTGCTCACTATCTTCGTCTTGGATTTCCACCATGGCTGCCTTCCAGTCCCGCTCGGCATATTCGGGAGAATCCACCCTCTTTAAGCTCAGTCCGATTCTTCGTCGCTCGCGATCAACTCGAATAACGCGTAAGGTAAGTGCTTCATCCTCGCTTACCACCTCGCGTGGATGAACGATATGACGATCGGAAAGCTCGGAGATATGGATCAACCCCTCTACCTCGTAATCCGAAGCCCCCATCAGACTCGCAAAGGCGCCAAATTTTGTGAGTTTCGTGATCGATCCTTCGACCAATTGACCTTCGGTGAATTGCTCAACAATGGTGTCCCAGGGGTCGTCTTCCATTTCTCTCAACGATAGACTGATGCGTTTCTGCTGTGCATCGACGGAAAGTACTTTGACCTGCACCTCTTGGCCGACCTTGAGCACATCCCTGGGATGAGATATGCGCTTCCAGCTGATTTCGGAGGTGTGGACCAGGCCATCTGCGCCGCCGATGTCAACAAAAGCACCAAAATCCGCCAGGCTAATGACGTGCCCCTTGCGAACTTCCCCCGGCTGCAGCTCCTTGATTAAGCGCTCTTTGAGTACATTACGCGCTTCACGAGCGGCAGCGCGCTCGGATAATATCAGTCGATTGCGTTTGCGCTCAACTTCAATCACTTTCGCGACAATCGGCTCTCCGACCATTTCTCCCCAGCGTTCCTCGGGAGAATCCCCTTCGGCGCGCCATCTGCGTGACATGCTAACTTGGGAACTCGGAACAAAACCTCGAATTCTACCCAACTTAGCGATTAATCCGCCTTTGTTATAACCAGAAATTACGCCTTCGAATACTTCTTTTGACTCGAGGAGCTTTTCGGCCTCAATCCAATCTTTTTCTTCTTCCGCGCGCGAGAGCGATAGGAGAACAATGCCGCTGGGACCGCCGGTGCGTAAGACATAAACAGTGACTTCCGTGCCTACTTTTAATTCTTCGCGTTGCTCTTCCGTTAGCTGATCAAATTCTCTTTCAGGAATGACACCTTCGGATTTATAACCAATATCCACCATGATATCTGAATCGGTTACGCGCGCGATCGTCCCGGTGCGAATTTCCCCTCGACGAGGCGGTTTGAGACCAAATTCTTCCTCATCGAGAAGCGCAGCCATAGGATTTTCACTATTATCCTCTGTCGCGTCTTCGCTCAGATTATCCTGTTTTTGGTTCTCCTCATCACTTGCCATTAAACTCACATTCTCCGAAATGTAGGTTGTGGGATTATAAAGGTGAACAAGGCCTTTGACAACCTTGGGCATTTCTATGGGGTATAATCCCGCCGGAGGAACCAAAAGTGGCATTTGTATATCCATTTGCAGCCATTGTTGGTCAAGAGCGCATGTGCCGTGCACTGCTGCTGAACGCCGTAAATCCAAGAATCGGTGGCGTTTTAATTCGCGGGGAACGCGGCACGGCGAAATCCACTGCAGCACGCGCCTTGGCGGCCCTGCTACCAGAGGTGGCAGTTGTCGCCGATTGCCGCTTTGGTTGCAACCCCTTGCGTCCCACAACATGGTGTACTGAATGTCAAGAAAGAAGCGCCAATGGGGAAGATCTTCCCGTCCGCAGGCGACGGACTTCCTTTGTCGAATTACCTGTCTCGGCAACCGAAGATCGTGTCGTGGGCACATTGGATATTGAACGTGCCATCAAAGAGGGCGAACGCCACTTTGAGCCCGGAGTCCTCGCTGCGGCGAATCGCGGATTGCTTTATATTGACGAGGTAAATCTTCTGGACGATCATGTCGTCGATGTACTGCTGGATTCTGCTGCTCTGGGAATGAACATAATTGAGCGCGAAGGCATTTCTTTTAGTCACCCGGCCCGCTACATCTTGGTAGGAACCATGAACCCCGAGGAGGGTGATTTACGACCGCAGTTGTTGGATCGATTTGCTCTTTCCGTGGAAATTCGAGGACTGAGCCAGCCGATTGACCGCGTGTTAATCATGGAGCGTAATATCGCTTTCGAAGCGGATCCTGGAAGTTTTCGCGATGAATGGCGCGCAAGGGAACATGGACTTTCCAAACAAATTGAGCAGGCGCGCGAACTTGTTGAGGAAGTTAGCTACACTCGAGTTAATTTGCACTTGATCGCTTCGCTTACGTCCTCCTTCAAAGTGGATGGACATCGCGCCGATTTGGTAATTCTCAAAGCAGCGAGAGCGCATGCGGCATTCGAGGGACGCAATTCAATATCGGATTTAGATATCGTCCTTGCTGCTGAGTTGGCATTGCCCCATCGCCTTCGCCGAGGTCCTTTTCAACAAGCTGAGTTCAATATCGATGAACTCCAAAATCATATCGAAGATATCCAATCGCGAGCTGGCTCGGGAGAAATGTCATCACCTACGCTGGAAGAGGAAGCGGAGCAGGATAAAAAAAAAGTTCGCCACAATTAAATTCTGAGAGTACCGAGCAAACGCGCGATCTTTCGCAAGCCACGCCCTCTCAACAGGCAACATCAAAATCCCTCGATTCTCGCTGGTGGGAAGGTGGCGATCAAGTAAATATTGGGGAAACTTTCACCCCGCGCCAACTCTCCGCTCAGCATGACCGCACCAGCCGCCGCCGTAGTGGAAGAAGGACAAAAACGCGTTCCGATATTAAGCGTGGTCGCTACATCATGTCGCGGCCGGCTTCCGGGAAGCTGGATGACATTGCCTTTGACGCCACGATCCGCGCAGCCGCTCCTCATCAGCGAAAACGAGAAAAACAACGCCAGCATGTCGCTTTTGCCATCCAACCCTCCGATTTCCAACGTAAGGTGCGTGTACAAAAAACAGAAAATCTCATCCTGTTTGTTGTCGATGCCTCATGGTCGATGGCCGTGGCGGAGCGTATGGCTGCAACCAAGGGGGCGATCCTAAGTTTACTCACGGATGCTTACCAGCGGCGCGACCGTGTAGGGCTTGTAGTTTTTCAAAAGGATCGCGCAATTTCTATTTTGCCCCCCACCAGTTCCGTGGAATTAGCTCAACGCGCGCTTAAGGATATTCCCGCCGGCGGAAAGACTCCTTTATCTGCCGGCTTGAAATTGGCGTTTGAAATTTTTGAACGCGAGAAGATCGCCCATCCAGAGGTTCTTTCGCTAATGATCCTGCTCACCGATGGTGCGGGCAACGTCACGATGGGACACCTTCCTCCACAGGAGGAAGCGCACCTGATGGCCGATAAACTGCGCCGAAAAGGAATCCGCTCCATCGTTATCAATATGGAACATGCCGCATTTGATCAGGGCTTGGCGAATGCTTTGGCCGAACACTTGGATGGATTTTGCTACACTCTCCATCAACTGAAGGCCGAGCACCTGTACCAGGCCGTGCGCCGGGAAATTGAGTCAGGGCCGCAACGATAGAGACAGGGGAACGGCGTCCCTGCTAAACGCCCGCAGAGGACTTTCACCTCCTGGCTATCGCCCATGCCGGGCGTACTGAACAGAGGCCAGGTTTCCATACCTGGCCGAATTGGAGGGATGGGAAATTGGGCTAACAGCAGCCCTTGATCCTTTTTCAATGCTTTTATTTCGCGGTTGAGTATGGGAAACCCAACCAACGTTATAGAGAGAAGAGGAAACCCGATTCACTCGACTTAAATCTTCCTCCCCAGCCTCTGCAGGCGGTGTTCAATTTCCTCCCATGCACGCTCCTGACGCCAGTCTGCAGGCCAGTACGTGAGACAGTCCAGGGCCTTTTGCGCCCATTCTCGGGCTGCGGCAAAATCCTTGACCTGCCATTCAAAATATTTTGCGATTTCAACACAAGGGGTGGGATCATTCGCTGCCAATTGATGCCAATCCCTCCAATGTTTCAAAGCTTCTTCCCGGCGACCTTCTTTCTTAAGATGGGAGCCAAATCGTCTGAGAGCTTCTATCTTTAAAATTTCGTCTTTCGCGCCAGCAGCTTTCTGGAATGCAGTTGCGGCAGAATCCCGGCGTCCCAATTCGCCATGCCAGCGCGCCACTGCCAATGCTTCCCCAGCGGAAAGACTTTCCAACTCGTCGAAACGGTGACGCTGAAGGATCACACCCGCCAGGCTTGCCAGGGAGAGTATGTCGATCGTATTATGATAAATTACGCGTTTCATTTCCGACGAATCGCCTGTTCTCAAATAATCCAGATACATTCCCGGAATCCACGATCCGGGTACATCTTCCTCCGTCCGCTGAACACCCAGGATCCTCTTCTCCACGGTTCCGAGTGTGCAATTGGGCAATGAACGCTTCCACAAGCGTCTGGCGAGGTGGAGAAGATCCATGTGTGGACTTTGACCAAAGTGCACTCTTTCTCTTAATGCCATCGTGAAGCGGGTTTCCAGCAGTGGGAGGTCAAATGCACGGCCGTTATAGGTGACAAAAGCGGAGGCCTTTTTTAAATCCGCATGCAGAGCCTCCAGCATGCCTGCTTCTTCTGCAGGATCGCGAAGGAAATATTGACGCAGTTGAAACTTTCCTTTTCTGAATCTGCCTAATCCGACCAAGAAAATTAGGGTCCCCGCGCCTCCTGCCAAGCCAGTTGTTTCGGTATCGAGAAAAACAATATCTTCTAGATCGACACCGCGAAAATTGGGTTGCTGGACGACCTCGGCGGCGAAATCTGCGGAGAAGGTCAGCACGTGTGAAAGCGCAAGCCGGCCATGCATAAAATCTCGCTCATATTCCCTCTGCATCCTGAACGTAGGGCCATGCGCCGTTTTCAATTCGATCCCGTGGGGGAGACTGGAAGGTTTGACCGATTTCCTGACGCGCGAGTTTTTCTGGGCAGACTTGCGACTACCAAGCTTCTCGAGTTTCCGGCGTAATTCGGAGGGGTTGTTAGTGCTCACGACTTTAAATTTTTTGTGTTTTTCGCTTAAGCTAGGAGAGGGTCGCTCGAATTTTGTGTTTCCTACAGCAAGAAACAGGATAAATGTCACGTCCCGCGAAGGATGATCGTCAGTACAAAGGTCTCCCCTAAGACGCTATTATAACGTTTGGAGACACAATGTTCCATTTGGTTCGTTGTCTCCTCCTTTGGCGAGAGCCTCCACCGGATCAATCCCCTCATCGCTCCGGTGGAGGCTCATTTTAATTGAATATTTTTTCAACCCTCTGGTTGCGATTCATCCGCAACCAGCGGCAAGACGACCGTAAAACTTGCTCCACTCCCCAGCGACGAATCAACCCATATTCGTCCATTGTGATTGTCCAATATTGATTTCACGATTGCCAATCCTAGCCCCGTGCCAGGGATATCATCTGCCACATTGCTTCCCCGAAAAAATCGGTCAAATAGAAGAGGCAATTCATTTTGTGGGATTCCGGAGCCATTATCACTGATATTAAGAATCACTTGACGATTCTCGGCACGCATCCCAAAGGAGACCTCTCCCCCTGCACGTGTATATTTGATCGCATTGTCGAGCAAATTTGTCACCATCTGGCGCAGGCGGATCGGATCGCCAAATACCACACCAATTTCCTCCTCCAGATCAATATTAAATTTGACATCCGCTGTCCTCGCCGCACTTTCGAGATTATCGACAACTTCAAGTGCCAATTTTCGGATATTGGTTGGCTCTTTCGTAGTATCTAATCCTGCCTCAATCCTGCCCAAATCAAGCAGATCTGTGATCATTAATGAGATCTGTTCGACGCTATTTTGAATGCGGCGGATAAACTCCTCCTGCTGCTCATTAATCTCACCCGTCCGTTCAATCAGTTCGATGTATCCGAGAATTGCTGTGAGCGGTGACCGCAAATCGTGAGAAACTGTGGTGACAAATTCCGATTTGATGCGATCGAGCTCCTTTAAGTAGGTCACATCTTGCATTACGATTGCTTGCCCAACACCCTCGATCAGCGTTTTCTGAGCGCTGAAAACCCTGCCATCACTGAGCTCGATCTCTTCGCGCTGCACGTTCTCCTCTTGAGAGGCGATTAGGGCTCGCAGTTTTGGATCAAACAACAATGTATTAACATCCTCGCCGATAAATTCTCCCTCAATCTCCAAAGCCTGCTGCGCCGTGTGATTGAGAATCATCAATCGGTTTTCTGAGTCGATCACAATCACACCGTTCTCTATTTGGTCGAGTATCGTTTCGAGTTGTAATCGCTCGGTTTCCGAGCGCAAGAATAACTGTGCATTATCAATCGCCAGCGCGGAATAATCCGCAAGCGTAATTAATATCGCCCGATCCTTGTCAGATAATTTCTTACCGGGCGTCTGATTATCTACCCCGAGTACACCGATTATGCGGTCACGAATACGCAGAGGCACATAGAGCAAGGAGTGCACGAGGTAGGAAGTCTTGATCTTCTGTGGGGTGCTCTCATCGAGCATCACGGGAGCGCCACTTTCAATCACTTGACCGGCCAGTGAATCTTGGACAAAGACGCGGAACGAACTTGCAAACTCATCATTAAAGTTTTTTGAAGCGCGCATATACAATTCCCCGCTGGCTTCGTCCAACAAGAGTAGACTGCCTTCCTCAGCGCCTGTTAATTGAACAGCCGTATTTACAGCTGCATTTAGGACCTGATCCAATTCACCCAATGTCGTGACCGCTTTATCTACATTTGCTTCTGGCTTGGACAAGTCCTTTTGCCGCTTTGTCCTTTCGATGGGGGTGCCTGCCAATTCTTGCCATCTGCGCGCCGCACCCAATGCGCGCCTTATCGACTCCATCAAAGTATCCGGATCAAAAGGCTTCACAAGATAGTCTACTGCCCCTTGTCGCAGTGCCTCCACGGCCAGTGCCTCCGTGCTCTCTCCCGTCATTAAGATTACCGGCAGAAGTGGAAATTCCATTTTTAGACGGTGAATTAGTTCCGTTCCGGTGAGATTGGGCATTTGTTGATCTGTTATTACCAAATCGGGTCTGAGATCTTTCACTAGGCTGAGGGCCGACATGCCATCCCCAACGGAATGCACGCGATAATGACCCAATGTGTCCAGAACTTCTTCGAGGAACTCACGTATTTCGAGATTGTCGTCGGAAACAAGGATCAATGGTTCACTCATTTTCAATTTCCTTGGGTTCTCTCATGAGTTCACCAAAAACAATTAAGCGAGGATAACAAGGGATAGGGTACGCGATCAAATATGCTTAGGATCCAGGAATTCGGGTGGGCTCGGATCCCTCCACCGTGCCCATCTGAACGATTACATCGTTAACTTGAGAGGAGATTTTTTCCAGCCCTGAATAGATTTCGGGGTCAAAAACATGATCCATGAGCCGGGATACTTGTAACAGAATATCATCCAAATTTTCCTTTAATCCAACCCATGATTTTTGATCGATTTGCCCGGGCACGGTTGAATCGTTCACAACATCTTGCAATCTCTTTGCGCGCGCTTCCAATGCCTTAAAAAGGCGTGCGTTTACGAGGGATATGGAGGCATAATCCGCTACGGCCTCCAGCATTGCTTGATCACGCTCTGAAAATGGCATGGGCTCCTCACGCGCCACACACAGCACCCCGATCGGCTGGTCGCGCACTTTCGTCGGTGCAATCAAGACGGCGGAACAGAATTGGGCAAGTTCATAATTGGCAAGGCCTTCACCGTGGATGCTCAATGCCTGCCCAGACAACATTACCAACGAGGTAATATCATCGAACCACGGCTTATGCATTCGATTGGAAAAAGGCGCCGGCAAATTCTGCTGGGCCCGTAAAATGAGTTGGTTTGATGTTTCATCTTGCAGCAACATCCATCCCATGTCGGCTTCCGATACGTAAATGCTCCCATCCATAAGTTTCGAAAAAAGTTTGTTTTGATCCGTTGTCGAGGTAACTACCTTACCAATTCCATAAAGAGTGGTTAATTCTCTCACCCTGCGCTCAAGGAGACGGTTGCTCTCGTTCAGTTGATCTGCAAGTTCCTGCCTTTCATTTCTCAAACGCAGCTCGTTGAGTGCACGTTCCAGCGCAGAAACAACCTCCGTCTCTCGCAGCGGCTTAACGAGATAATCGAGCGCCCCTAAGCGAAAGGCCTGGATGGCATCCGCTTCCTTTCCTTTATTTGCAGTGACCAGCACCGGTACATTGACGCCTTGAGAGCGTAAGGCAACAATCAGGTCCTTACCTGAAAGGCCGGGCATTGTGAGGCTGGCAATGATCAAATCAGGAATATAAGACAATGCCCGTTCAATTGCCCGGCTGCCTTCAGATTCTGTTTCTACTTCATAACCAAGGGGAATAAGGACTTGATTGGCAAGGAGATCGAGGACTTCAGTGTCCTCGTCGACGATTAAGATCCTATTTCCTCGTTTCTTTGCAGTCATGTCGCTATGATAGCATGGAAGCAAAATCCACGGGAGTCGAACGTTCTTATGCACAAGTTGGAGTGATATTCCGTACATTCGGCACGCTGGAGCAATGCAACTTATCCGCAATTTTCGACATCATTAGAATCGCATAAGAACGCCTCTACCGGCTTGACTCACTTTCCCTGCCAACTTTACAATGGAGATCACGATGGATTACAAAGACTATTACAAAATTCTGGGTGTGGCGCGTGATGCGGATGAGAGCGAGATCAAGCGCGCATACCGACAATTAGCGCTCAAGTATCATCCCGATAAGAATCCAGGTGATCAGAAATCTGAGGAACGTTTCAAAGAGATAAACGAGGCGCATGAGGTAATTGGAGACAAGGCCAAACGTCAAAAATACGACCAATTGGGAAGCTCATACCGGGCATGGGAACGCGCCGGCCAAAGGCAGGGTGGTTATGACTGGTCGCAATGGGGGTCCAGCGGGACACGTGTCGACGTTGGTGATATTTTTGGCCCGGGGTTCTCGGACTTTTTTACCTCCATCTTCGGGGGTTCTCCGCAGGGCGGAAGCAGGGGATTTGGTCAACAACGTGTCAAGGGCCGTGATATCGAACAACCGCTTTCCATAAGTCTGACCGAAGCTTATCGAGGAACCACGCGCATCCTGGAGCATAATGGCAAGCGCCTGGAAGTTTCTATTCCCTCCGGCGCGAAAAGCGGCACAAAAGTAAGGTTAGCGGGGAAAGGATTTCGGGGCGCTGCCGGTCCCGGCGATCTCTATCTAAAGATCAAGGTTGAGGCAGATCCCCGCTTTAGGGTGGATGGGGATCATCTGCACACGGAGGTTGAAACAGACATTTACACTGCGGTTCTTGGTGGAGACGGGCTTGTGATAACGCTGAAGGGCTCGGTCATCCTGTCCATCCCGCGGGGAAGTCAGCCGGGCCAGGTGTTTCGACTCAAAAACCTTGGTATGCCTTTGCTGAGAGATCCGCAATCGTTTGGTGATTTGTACGCCACCTTAAAAGTGATTCTCCCGCAGACGATGACGGATCAAGAACGCAAGCTCTTTGAACAACTTGCGGCATTGAGCAACAAGTAAAAAACGCCTCAGGTTACTATGCGGTTCTTCATTGGATAGGCGCACAATAGCCACAATGGGCTGCCGTTCACTTATGCCTGCTTGCAATTCATCTTCGCTGCCTCCAATCCCGCAGTGGGCTACGGCGCAGTTTTGCTTTTTCCCATAAAATTAGAGTATTAGACTTGTGCACATCCGAATTCACAAGGAATGACATTGAAGGGAATTTAAAGTTTAAAACTACATGCGTAATCGATCCATCCACCTTTCGATCCTGTCCCTTGCGTTTGCCACAATCGCCTGCGCAGTAAACCTTCCCGAAGTCGAGGAGCTGCCTACAAGATCCTCGGCTACGGCCACGCTGCATTTTCCCACACCCCAAGAAGTCTTGCCCGCCGAAACAAGTTCAATTCAAATTGAGAAACTTAATCTGGTCGAACTTTACCAATCGGTGAATCCTGGTGTTGTCACAATTTGGACGTACAGGGATCTAAACGGATCGGGAGAGGATCAATCCCCCAATGGCCAAGGATCCGGCTTTGTTATCGATCGGGAAGGTCATATTGTAACCAACCAGCATGTTGTGATTGACGCCGATTCGATCGAGATTGCCTTTCCTTCGGGTTTCAGGGTCTGGGCTACTGTGCTTGGAATGGATCCCGACTCCGATCTAGCCGTGTTGGTGGTCGAAGTACCCGCGGAAATCTTGCATCCACTCGCCCTGGGGGATTCGAACCTGGTGCAGGTAGGTGAGTTTGTGGTGGCGATTGGCAATCCCTTCGGGCTTTCAGGAACGATGACTTCCGGGATTGTTTCTGCGATCGGTCGCACGATGGAATCTGAGAGAGCGGCGCCTACCGGCGGCATATTTTCTTCGGGGGCCATCATTCAAACGGACGCGGCTATTAATCCCGGAAATTCGGGAGGCCCACTTCTGAACCTGAAGGGTGAAGTGATTGGTGTCAATCGCGCGATCCGCACTGACAGTTTCACCAGCAGCGGGGATCCGACAAACTCTGGTGTCGGTTTCGCGATACCCGTAAACATAGTGCGCCGTGTAGTCCCCTACTTGATTGCCGATGGGGCCTATTCCTATCCTTACCTCGGCGTGCAAAGCATTAGTGGCAATGCCCTAAACCTGCGCGTGATTGAGGAGCTTCAGCTCCCCGAAAACGCACGCGGAGCCTACGTGACTTGTGTAACCCCAGGCGGACCGGCCGAATCAGCGGGGATCATTGGCGCAGGAAGTTGCTCAGCGGACGGTTTTACCCCCGGCGGTGATCTGATTATTGCCATTAATGAGGTGCGCATCACGGATTTTAGCGATTTGATTTCCTATCTCATTATGGAAACCCAACCGGGCTCACAGATTGTCATCACCGTCTTGCGTGATAATGAGGAAGTAACCATCCCTCTCACGATCGGA
This sequence comes from Chloroflexota bacterium, assembly GCA_022561215.1. Lineage (GTDB taxonomy): Bacteria > Chloroflexota > Anaerolineae > Anaerolineales > E44-bin32 > JADFRQ01. The sequence goes on from JADFRQ010000017.1 coordinate 51,058, forward strand.
GCACGGCCCTGACACTGGCCACGAATGATCGATGATAACTAAAAAATCGATCTGGATTCCGATTGACCTCGCCGAACAAGGCGCAGGGACCCCGCCCCCACCCACCTCCAAACCGTTTGCCTCCTGATCAAAGCGAAGGATCTCGCTTTCCTCCAATCTGAACCATCGAATAAGGAAAACGAGATTCTTATTCAACCATGCTACGCATGGCTTCCTCAGAATGAAATTTGTGATCGAAAATTAATTCCCCCAATAAACATCGTAGAATCATCCAGCGCAAAAGCTGTCACTGCCCCAGTGCCTCACTGCAGGCAGAAAACGTCGCCGATTGAAGAAATTCTCATCGGGTCTTGACGAACTATTCCCCAAATAAAGAGCGTGATAATGCTTGCAAATTATTGCTGAGAATTTCCAAATCCCTTAATGCGGCAAAGAAATCATCATCGATCTCATCCAGGACCAGAACCAAACGCACTCGCATTTCGGCAACGGTCTGACTACTTTCGCCCGTAAACTCCTGTTGAAGATCCCCCAGACGTGAATCTGATCCACTTAAGGCTGCCTTTGCTGTGACGCTATCATTTTCTATCAGTGCCAATTGGGCGGAATTAACGTCCATAATAAGCATAAGTACATCAGCTTGCATCTCAGCATCCGCAAGCTGCCCGCTTAAGGCTGCATTGGCTTCGATTAAGGGATTGAGTTCCTTAATTTTGGCCTCTAGAGACTGGTTGCGATCCTGCTCCGATGCAATGTCATTTTTCAGCTGTTCGATTTCGTCCCTCTGGGGCTGGATTCGGGCAGACCAGGCGGCCCCCACTCCAAGTGCAAACACCACCATCACGGCAACTGTCCAACGCAAAATCTTGCGCAGGAATAAGGATAACTTACTTGGTTTGACTTCGACCTCTTCAAGTAGATCACGCAGAGGTGGAATTTCACCACTGGGAAAGTTCTTTTCTTTGTTGGCGTTCTTCGGTGGTGGTATTTTCGAACTGGAAGTTTTCTTCTTTTGCTGATCGCTGCTGCTCATTAATTTCCTCCATGCTTAGGGTCATGCTTTGCATTCTACTCGTCCAGTATTCTCAACACCCAGCCCTCAGAAAAGCCTCCCTATGAATTTTTATTACTTGACCAAACCAACCCGCCTCTCAGGATAGTCCAATCTTGAAGTTAAACAAAAAATGGGCGGATATCCACCCATTTCTTCGTGAGTTCTCGTTATTAGGTTTACGAAGTCTTGACTTCGATCGACCTGGGTCGAGCATTCTCTGCCTTCGGGATGCGAACGGTTATAATACCATTCTCTACCTTGGCTTCTGCCTTCTCACCTTCAACTGCGCTCGGCAATTTTAGGCTCCGGCTGAATTCACCAAAATAAATTTCTCGAAGCAAATACTCTGAGTCGCCATTGGACTCGGAAGTGATTTCACCGCTCAATGTCAGGACATCGTCGAGTATTTCAACCTTCAAATCCTCTGCCTTTAATCCGGCGACGGAGGCAACAACAACAAATTCATCGTCCTCCGCGTGCACATCTACGGGCAGGCGCCGTCCGCCATAGTAATCAATTGATTGGCGGCTTCGAAAGCGTCGCGAAAATCCAGGGTATCGATACAATGTTAACATTCTATTACCTCCATTTGTAAACGATTCTCTCGTTCTCATTGCTAAAAGGATATTCGCTAAAGGTTAGAAACATATCGGGGTAACGTTAGAAATTTGTATACGAATATCTTTACTTACCTTTAAAAACGACTGATCGTACTCGCCAATCTCTACCAAGGGTACGCCCATTTTCATCAATAAAAACTTTAGCTTGCAAGGAAAATACTTTGGATCATTTTCCATATCCTTGAATGACACGTGTAGGGAATGTCCCCAAAGGGTATAACAGATCTGGCATAGATTGGTTCCTAAAGATGCTCGGTAATTATCTCAGTGTGTCCGGGCAACCGGCCGGTTGCCCCAACGACTGGATTATGGATAAAGCGAAATGTATTGAGTTGCTCTTGGGACAGCCCCTACAGATTTTAGCTCATGGACCCAAGCTACAAGCTCGGCTGGATCTACGGCAGACATGCCAAACAACAGGTTGATCGTCGTTGACTGCATTAGAATTTGCACTTTCTCGATTTATCCGTTAGCCTTATCTATAATTTCGCCTGGAGGAAAGTCACGATGGATTTTTATATAATCGTGTTGCGCATCATTCACATCCTTGCAGCAGTGTTTTGGGCTGGCACGGCATTCTTCTTGGCTGGCTTCCTCGAACCCACAACGCAAGCCACCGCACCCGAGAGTGGTAAGGTCATGGCGCATTTAGCGGCAAAAACGCGCTTTTCCCAAGCACTCGCTTGGGCGGCAATTCTAGTAGTCCTATCTGGCGGGCTGCTTTATTGGCGGGTTTCCGGGGGCCTTAACTCTAATTGGTTAACATCGGGAACGGGTATTGGCCTCACGATTGGCGCCATCGCAGGAATTTTCGCCGCGGGAATTGGTCTTTCTGTGAGTTACCCGACCATTCAGAAAATGGTTGCTCTCGGCGCAGAAATTGCAAGGTCTGGTGGTCCCCCAACGGCCGAACAGCAGCAGATGCTCTTGGAGCTTCAAAATAAATCGCGTATTGCCGGCCAGGCCCTCGCGGTGCTTCTGGTCATCGCCACGCTTGGTATGGCAACGGCGCAGTATCTCATTTAAATAGATGCATACCATTCGCTGCACAATTACTTGGTGCAGTACCTTGAAGTCGAATATTTTCTTGTGTGTGCAGGAGTCCTTCCCGAGGAGAGGAGGGCTTTTTCTAACTTGATAAGGAGAAATGCACAAAATAATTGGGGAATTTTAAAATCCCAGCATGCGTAATGGGGCATAGAGGATCTCAGGAAACTGGTTATCCATGTAAACCAGGAGGGCGCCCAGAACAACGATCAGCAGCAGGCATCCGCACCCAGCCAAAAACCATGGCGAGCGCCATCGACTGACTTCTTCCTTAGCAGGCGGACTGGGAGGGGGAGATTGTATTTCGACGGGCGCAGCAGCCGATTCCGGGCGGACTACAGGCGAGGGCGGAGGCGTCTGGTCGTCGACTATTGTCGAGGCAGTTTCGACGCCAGCCGCTGGGCTCAGGACAGTCTGCGCCGCTTCAGGAGCGGCCATTTCAAAAGTTAGGGTTACCTTTTCGCTCAACCCGATCAAGTCGCCAGTATTCAATACTCGAGGGGAATCCAGTCTCTCACCATTTACAAAAACACCATTCGTCGACCCCAAATCTTCCAGGACGTATCCACCGGGGGTTCGGGTCAGGCGTGCATGCTGACGCGATACTTCTGGATCTCCCACGACGATGTCCGTTGCGACATCCCGACCAAGCGTGGTTATTTCCTTCGTCAAATCGAATACCATGCCAGGATTTGGTCCTGTACGCACGATAAGTCGACTCTTTGAGGGTGCCATCCCATCCTCCTCGGTTCAATATAACGCCGCTAGTTTACAGTCTGATAG
>JADFRQ010000119.1 GCA_022561215.1 Chloroflexota bacterium
TTCATGTTGAAAGCAGTGCCTCCGAGCGCCGCCAGGCGGTGATCAAGATCATAGAACAGGTGGGGTTGACGCCTGCCGGCCAGATTTTCGATAAATACCCCCCACCATCTATCGGGAGGCATGCGCCAACGCGCTGTCCTGGCACGGGCGCTGATCACGCATCCCGATCTCATTGTTGCCGATGAGCCGATCGCCATGGCAGATGTAAGTGTCAGGGCTCTGCTGCTTAAGTTGATGGTGCAGCTGCAGCGCGATCTGAAATTGACCTACCTTTTTATCACCCATGATCTGGCCACGGCAAAGTACATCTGCGACCGCATTGGCATTCTCTATCTTGGCCGATTGACCGAGCTTGGGCCCCTACCGCAGGTTTATCGCAAACCTCTGCATCCCTACACACAGGCGTTGCTGGAGGCTGTTCCCGTACCGAATCCAGAATATCGACGAACGACGGCGTTGCCCAAGGGCGAGATTCCCAACCCGATTAACCCTCCCAGTGGATGTCGTTTTCATCCCCGCTGTCCAATTGCCAGGGAAATTTGTTCAGTGGACGAGCCCATAATGCGTGAGCTTGAGCCCAATCATTTTGTCGCCTGCCACTTCGCGGAGCAGTTTCTGTAAGCTACTGTGCTCCGCTCCCTCAACACGAGAACTTTTCCTTCTTAATGTCATCCTTCAAAACGAAAATATTACATGGGCGGGGAACCCCCGCGCCACACAAGAACTTTGTGTAGGGGCGCCCTTGGGGCGGGGAAACCCCGCCTCTACGCTCATCAAGAAGACGAAGGATCTCGTTTCGTATGAGCAGGTATCTTTCTCATCAGAAAATGAGGATTCTACCCTTTCACTTTTGTGGAAGGGTTGCACGCAGAATGACTTTAAAAGATAGGGAAGTCCGGCTCAATATTGAACGGAGAAGTTAGGACATAGCATTTGCGCCCACACAGCGGGGATTGAACTCCTCACCCTTAATGTCATCCTGAAGCGGCCTTGCAAAGCAGGCTTTGCAAGGATGCTGAAGGATCTCGTTTCGCAATAGCAGGCCTCTTTCCGATTGGAAAACGACGATTATGGCCGAATGTGCTTGATGAGCAAGCGGAGAAAATGTCTTTTATACGCATTCGGCTTGGACCTTTGCAGGGCAAAGGTCAACGCTGCTCAGGATAACATTATAGGAATTAGAAGGGTTCCTGGGGCCACCCTTCCGCATGAGTATAGTGAGTTTTGAAAATGTTGACCGAGGCGAAATCAGCTATACGATGACTAAGCTGCAGAAATTACCTTCTGCGTCGGGTAAGGAATATCAATCCCATCACGCTCAAATGCCACCTTGAGCGCTTTTACCCCAGCGTCCTTTGCGTCCCCTAATCCAACTTGTGTCGTATCAATCCAACAATAAGCCGTGAACTCAATCGCAGAATCCCCGAAGCTCTGAAACATCACCGAGACCGCGGGATCATCCTGGAGCCCCGGAATTTTATTCAGCGCTTCGATTGCGACACGTGCAACTTGGTCCAAATCGGCATCGTAGGCAACACCTACACTAATCTCCAATCGCCTGCTAACGCCTTTGCTGAAATTCACGATCGGGCTCACAAACACATCGCCGTTAGGGATAATTACATGCCTGCCGTCACTCGTGCGTATTTCCGTCGTGCGCAGTGAGATGTCTAAAACCTTCCCCGTATATCCGCCGACCTCGATTGAATCGCCAATATTAAACGGCTGTTGCAGAAGAAGCAAAATCCCGGCGATAAAATTCTTCGCCACATCTTGCAATGCAAATCCGATCGTAAATCCCGCGATCCCTAGTCCGGCGATCAGACTCCCGAAACGGCCCGGCATAAGCATTTCCAAGGCGATCATGAAACCCAGGATCCGAACTGACCATTTGCTCAGCATTCGCAGCAGGATGATGAGCTCATCGTCTACCTCGCGGCGGCTCAATTGCTTGGCAACCAAACTTCCTATCCACGAGGATAGGGCGAGTGTCAGCAAGAATACGCCGATCCCCAGGCCCAGCTGAGGCAGAAAGGCAATGATTTGAGATAGAAATTCTTCCATTAGAATATGACCATTCATTTTGAATGAGATTGGTTAGGTACTAAAGATGGCGTCAAATCATAACATATCGAAGCCAAAAGTTTCTGTGCTCATGCCTGTGCATAATGCTGCCGCGACCATCGAAGCAGCTATCCGTTCGATCCTTGACCAGGATCTGAAGGATTTTGAGTTCATCATTATTGACGATGGCTCGGCAGATTCGACCGCGCGCCTGATCGCCCGTTGGGCTGAAAAAGATCACCGTATCCATGTCTTCAGCCAAAGCCAGAAGGGGATCATTGAGGCTCTTAACCTGGGGCTCACGCAGTGTTCCGCACTACTTATCGCGCGTATGGATGCCGATGATCTTGCTCATAAAGAGCGCCTGTCCAAGCAAGTTGCCTTCATAGAGCAAAACCCTGAACTTGCCGTTGTTGGCTGCATGGTCGAAGCTTTTCCTGCTGATCATGTCAAAAAGGGGTATCGAATCTATATCGAGTGGTTAAACAGCCTCATCACGTCGGAGCAGATTTCCCGTGAGATCTTCATTGAAAGCCCGATTGTACATCCCTCCGCCATGATCAAAAGATCATGGATCGATAGGGTAGGAGGATACCAGGATCACGGCTGGCCGGAAGATTATGACTTATGGCTGCGGCTGCAGATGGCTGGAGCAAAATTCGCCAAAGTCCCGGAGGTTCTTCTTGCATGGCGAGATTACCCTGAGCGATTCTCCAGAAATGATAGTCGCTACTCCATTGAAAACTTCTTACGCGCGAAGGCTCATTATCTTTCCCAGGGACCGCTTGCGAATCGGGATGCCGTTTTCATTTGGGGTGCCGGTCAAATGGGGAGACGCATCTCCAAACATCTGCTGCGCAATGGCACGCAACTGCAAGCATTTCTTGATATCAATCCTAAAAAGATCGGACGGACCCTACGCGGTCTTCCCATTCTCGCGCTTGAGGATTTCCCCAAATTATGGCACGCCGCGGAAAATCCTGCCTTGCTCGCCGCGGTTGGATCAAGAGGTGCGCGTGCGCTTATTCGAGAACGTTTGATCGATTGGAATCTCGAGGAAGGATCCGATTGGTGGGCTGTGGCGTAAACGCATTCCAGGCGACGAAAATCCTCTTTCTTTGTAAGTCCATGCGCAGATGGGCAGGGAAAACCCGGTCCCAAGAATATACTTTGTCGTAGGGACAACTTCGCTGAGTCTCGAGTCAATCGCCCAATCCCGCCGGCATCGTATCCCGGGAAGCAATAATTCGCTCTGCAGAAAGTTCACTTAATCGTATCTGGGCGGTTCGTGAACCGCCCCTACACTGATCTTGTTTTGCGCAGTGAAACCCCTTTCCCCCAAACCAACGTCTCTATTCGAAGGCCAGGTTTCAAGGTGAACACATTTCACACACCTGGCCCCATTCGAGCGCAGGAGAAATCCCCTTAGCAAGCCGGTAGCCAAAATCCAAGGGGGACGATGTCCCCCGACGGTTGGGTGTGGAAACCCAACCTACGTCACAGATTTTTATTAGTTCGAGGTTGGGTTCATCACACGGGGAAACCCCGCCCCAGCAAACCGCGTGATCTGCAGATCTCTCTTTAAGAAAGGAACCAATTCCTTCCTCCCTTATTGGATATTCGTCGTACGGGCGACTGGCCATGTACAACCCGGGGACATAGGTAACACATTGACCCGGACACATGGGTAACACTCCGTGGAATACTAGACCTGAGGAGGTCGAGTATGCCTTGGAGGAGAACCGATGTGAAGAACGAGAGAATCAGATTTATTGTAGATGCTGAACAGGAGGACAGAAACATGGCAGCCCTGTGCCGCGAGT